>JAGHUU010000209.1 GCA_018064695.1 Candidatus Blautia equi
CATAAAGACCGCATCGCAGAAAACGCCGATATCTTCGATTTCACCATCGAGCCCGAGGACATGGCTATTCTGGATTCCCTGAACCAGAACCTCCACAGTTACCACAGACCGGAGGACCATCGGGATATCATCTTATAATATAAGAACATACAAAAAAGGAACCACATTTGTGGTTCCTTTTATTATTATTACTCTTCCCATGGAAGCATAGGCGCTTCCACTTTTTTGTCTCTGATCATCAGATCCTTAACGGCATCTGCCGCAGGTTTTCCCTCAAAGAGGACTTTATTCACTTCATAGATGATCGGCATTTCCACACGATACTTTTCTGCAAGTCCCTTAGCAGCCTTGGCGGAATACACACCTTCTACAACCATATGGACCTCGTCCATAGCCTGCTGCATGGTATAGCCTTTTCCCATGAGATAACCGGCCTTTCTGTTTCGGCTGTGAACGCTGGCACAGGTAACAATGAGGTCTCCCATACCGGAGAGGCCGTAAGAGGTCTCCTGCTTTGCTCCCATTGCAATGCCAAGCCTGGTGATCTCCGCAATTCCTCTTGTGATAAGGGCTGCCTTTGTATTATCGCCGTAACCCAGACCGTCTGCTGTGCCGGCTGCCAGTGCAATGACATTCTTAAGGGAACCGCCAAGCTCTACGCCAAGCATATCAGGAGTAGTATAAACACGAAATACAGGGCTCATGAAAACAGACTGGAGAAATTCTGCGGTTTTTCTGGTCTTGCTGCTCACTACGCAGGTAGTAGGAATGCCTCTTCCTACCTCCTCCGCATGGCTTGGTCCGGAAAGCACTGCGATATCTCCGTTTGGAATCTCTTCCGCGATCACATCACACATGGTCATGAGGGTCTTCTCTTCCACACCCTTTGCCACATTCACAATGATCTGTCCCTCCTTCACATAAGGAGCCATCTTAGCTGCTGTACTTCTGATAAAGGTGGACGGTACAGCAAGCACCGCAACTTCAGCATCCTGAAGGCTGTGCTGCAGGTCATCCGTAATTTCCATTTCAGGCGGAAGCTTCACGCCCGGAAGCTTTGTCTCATGTTCTCTTTTTTCATTCAGGATAGCTGCGGAATGGGCGGACCACAGACATACCTGATGTCCGTTGTTGCAGAGTAAAACTGCAAGAGCAATGCCCCAGCTTCCTGATCCAAGTACACTCACTCTGGCCATGTTTTCACCTCTCAGTTCTTTTTTGAAAGAAAGATCTTACTCTCTGTGCCTTTTATAAGGCGGCTTATGTTGGCTCTGTGTCTGTAATAGCAAAGTGCGGTGAGCAGAGCCATCAGAATATAGAGCTCATAATTATAGGAAGGACTCATATGATAGCTTCCCATCTGCCCGAAAACGATCACCAGGATCAATGCCACCGCATAAACAGTCAGAGAACAGAGGGAAACATAATGCTTCCAGAAAAACAGTGTAAAGAACACAACTGCGCAGATCAAAAGAATGCGCCAGTCAAAAACTGCAGCCATACCAACAGAGCATGCCACACCTTTTCCGCCTTTGAACCTCAAAAAGAACGGGAAATTGTGACCAAGGATACAGCCTGCAGCACCATACATGGTTAGCAGTGCGATGTGATCCTGATAGGTACCTCCGAATGCAAGCTTAACGATCAGCATGGCAAGCACACATTTGAAAAGATCGCCTAAGAGTG
>JAGHUU010000114.1 GCA_018064695.1 Candidatus Blautia equi
TTCTTATTCTTATAATACCACTTTCCTGTATTTTCATCATAATCTACTTTACCATTAATTACGTCAGTAACGACTTTTCTGGAATTTGCAAATGCAGTGAAATTTTTGCCTCTGGTTGGTGATATTCTTAAAGCTTTAACAAGATCATAATATGTGTCGTCAAAACCAAAAGATTTATCAACTTCCCGTGACTTGAGAATTACAGAAAATAATGAGAGTACCTCTTTGGCAGGGATAAAAATAGAATTGCCTTCTTTCCCACTTTCAGGAACTTCTACATTTACCACTTTCGAAACAGAATTATTGGTAAACTGATAGTCAATACTTTCATTTCCAAAATCCAAATGTAAAGATAAATTTTTTTCGACACCTTTTGAAACAATATCTCCGATTTTTTCAACCTGGTAGGTCCATCTCAACTTTTCTGAAAGAATTTCATTAAATGGTTTAATATCATCACCACGTCTATATTCTTCCCACGATCTAACTGCAGAATATAATGACTTAAGTAAAAAAGTTTTTCCAGTTCCATTCTCTCCAATAATTAAGTTTATGTTTGCAAGATTATTGGCAGAGAAATCTTCTACCATACCAAAATTTTTCATTGATATTGAATTTATTCTATACATCTCTTGACCTCACTTTTCTCATAATCATACTTCAAATTATATCATACCACTTTACTTTAATGCAACGTCCATTGCCGGGCGGGTGGGGCCAAAAAAGGCCAGGGAGAAATCTCCCTGGCCTATGTTTAATTCTAATTTTTTATAAAAATTAGTTGCAGATGCAAAGCTCGGTCTGTTTGTCGAAGAAGTGAGCTTTGTCCATATCAAAGTCAACTCTGATATCATCACCAGCTTTAGCGGTGGTGTGTGGATCAACTCGTGCGGTAACCTGGGTTCCGTTGATATCGAAGTACAGGAATACCTCAGCACCAAGAAGCTCGTAAACTTTAACGGTAGATTTCAGAGCGCCATCAGCGGTATCAGCTACGTTCTCTGGGCGGATACCCATAACAACGGTCTTGCCTACGAAGCCACCGTTCTTAAGAGCTGCTGCTTTAACTGCTGGAACAGTAAGTTTGTACTCGCCAACGTTAGCGATTACAGCGCCGTTCTCCTCAGTGATCTGAGCATCAAGGAAGTTCATCTGTGGGGATCCCATGAATCCTGCAACGAAGAGGTTGCCTGGTTTCTGGTAGAGGTTCTGTGGGGTATCAACCTGCTGAACAACACCGTCTTTCATAACAACGATACGGGTACCAAGAGTCATAGCCTCGGTCTGGTCATGTGTTACGTAGATGATGGTAGCGCCCAGTCTCTGATGGATCTTGGAGATCTCGATACGCATCTGTACACGAAGTTTAGCATCACGGTTGGATAGAGGCTCATCCATAAGGCATACCTGAGGATTACGAACGAGAGCACGTCCCATATCACCTCGCTGTCTCTGACGACCGGAAAGAGCTTTTGGTTTACGATCAAGAAGTTTCTCAAGGTCAAGGATTCTAGCTGCCTCGCGAACTGCTTTGTCGATCTCATCCTTTGGAACTTTACGAAGTTTCAGACCGAAGGCCATGTTATCATATACGGTCATATGTGGATACAGAGCGTAGTTCTGGAATACCATTGCGATATCACGGTCCTTAGGCTCAACATCGTTCATAACCTTATCGCCGATTTTAAGGGTACCGGAAGAGATTTCCTCCAGACCAGCTACCATACGAAGGGTAGTGGATTTTCCACATCCGGATGGTCCTACGAAGATGATGAACTCTTTGTCTTCGATCTCAAGGTTGAAATCTTTTACTGCTTCGAATCCGTTAGGATACTTTTTGCAGATGTGCTGTAAAGATAAGCTTGCCATTTTTCATTTCCTCCAATGAATAGTTTTTGTTGTTTGCTGTAGCAATTATATCCAAATTTCCCCCGCATTACTAGAGCGTAATCCCACAAAAATTACAACTACTTCTCGTTACTTTGACGAAATACCGGATAAATGTCGATATAAATGCAGCACAGCTACCATATATGGTAATGCATTTTAGTCATTTTGTCAAAACAAACCCGCAGGGCAAAACGCCAAAAATGGAGTGCCAAAACTGGCACTCCATCCAAAAATTACTCTTCATTCAATTTTGCACTCACCAGATCAGCCACCAGAGCAAGACGCTGAGTTCTAGGAGCTCCGTGGTTCTCAAACGGATAGCAGGTGTAGAGCATCAGGGTGTTCTTGCTGGTATCCGGGCGGAGATAAGACTTATCATCCTGGTTAAAGATGAAGGAATCCACAACCTTATAAGTGAAGGTTCCATACTTGGTATCCACACGAATCATGGTACCCAGATCGGTTTTTTCGATTTCATTGAAATCGGTAGTTACGTGTGCGGCGAAAACAGTTTTGCCTCGTCCGCAGAACTCGTATGCGCCGGCCATGGTAGCGCCGTATTTCAGGGCTTCCTTATCCTTTGCATCGGCATAGTAAACCGGGATATCTTTCTTCTCCCATCCGTCAACATTCACGGTAGCCCACTGCTCACGGTATGCGATACGCGGCGGTGCCAGACCAATACCTGCCGGAGACAGAGGATCAACAGCCTCCTCGTCAGTACCATCAGCACCAGTTCCGTCACCAGTAGTTTCGTTACCTGCAGCTGTACCGTCGCCAGCACCATCAATTACGGTTCCGTCACCAGTACCATCACCAGCAGTTCCATCGCCAGTTATACCATCGTTGGAACCAATGCCCTCCTCAGGAGTCTGTGCCTCCTCAGGCACAACAGCTGCATCCCCTGCGCTTCCATTGTTAAATACAACAGGCCCGGAGATCTCGCCCTCGCTGAGTTCCTTCTGGCTTACAGAAGAAGTGATGGCATCCATAATACTGGAATTGATCACCTTATCAAAAGAGAAAACAGCCAGCCCAACCACTGCTGCCAGAACAACAACCATCATGACAAGCTGCAGAATTCTCTTACGCACATGTTTACCGCGGCGTCCGCCAAAGGATGCTGCGCGGCTGCTCTCGGTATACCAGTTTCCGTTCTTAGCCTTATAAATGCGGATATTCATGCTCAGAATGCTGAATACCACAAACAGGAATCCGGACAGGGCGGCAAGCGCACCTGCGCGCACATAGAAAGTGGAAAGGACCTTAGCCAATACGGTATCCACAAACTGCTTTAATCCGGAATCGCCCAGGGCCAGGTAGGACTGCAGGTCCATGTGGACCATCTGGTAAAAGAACACAAAGAAAAACAGGGAAGGAATCAGAAATACAAAGGACGGCACAATAGGCTTAGCCAGCAGATTGTGGCGCTGCAGCATGGCAATGATGAGAGCCAGCACAACTGCTGCCACCAGAAATACCCAGTACAGGTTGATCCATTTTGCGGCCTGCGCATTAGCGGTGTATTTAGAAGCCATCTCAATATACTGGCTTTTCAGCACAATCACATCGGCCTCGGCGACCTCTGCCATGTCTTTTGCAATGGCTGCGATGGCATCGGCATCAATAGAGGCGGATGCGTCCCCCGCAAGCTTAGCGCTGTAGTAGTCCGTCAGACTTTTCTGAATTTCATCTGTTGGGAAGTGGATATCTGCAAGGGTGGATGTTCCCTCAGTCAGCTGCTTGTACAGCTCCGCAAAGTAATCAGATGCAAAAGCACTTACTGCTTTTTCCGGAACCATCTGCTGCAGGTCTTCCTCTTCGATTCCATAATAGTTCGCATCCAGAGCAAGATCTTCGCAGATCCTCTCATGGAGCGTCATAACGTAACCCCTGCCGGCCATAAGGGGCAGGAAGTTCTTATCATATACGGCAGCGTGTGCCGCACCTAAAATAAAGTATAAAAAGATACAGGCGATCACTGTCAGTGACAGGACGCCTGTAGCCATTCTCTTAAGAGTTTTCATTTAGAGTTATTCACCTATAAATTATAGATTAGTCGATAACGTCGGTCTTAGCAACGTCGATATCCATATCGATGGTACCGATTTTAACGCCATCTTTGAAGAATGTTGCGATAACATCACCAGCAACGCCAGCTTTTCCCTCTACAGTGTAGGTAACACCAAGAAGAGCACATGCCTCGTCAAGTTTAGCGATGATCTTGTCCTGATCTGCTTTGGAGTAATCGCTTACGGATTTACCCTGATCAGCAACCTCTGCTTTGAGGTCTGCGTACATACCTTTAAGGGTATCAAACTGATCCTGCTCGATGTCAAGCTGAGCAACGATTTTCTCAAACTGTGGGTAAGCAACTTCCATGTATGCTTCTGGAATAGCTTCCTCTTTTAAGAAAGTAAGAACGTCCTCATTAACATTAGCGAATGCAGGAACACCACAGGTCATAATAGCTGCAGCACTGATAACAGCGATAGCTGCTTTTCTCATTCTTTTCATGATAATAGTCTCCTTTACTTGAAATAAATCTACTATTGATTCAACATCCTTGCTTATTATAATACCGTATTTCCGATAATGCAAGCCTAAATTCACACAAGATAAGCACTTTTCTTC
>JAGHUU010000125.1 GCA_018064695.1 Candidatus Blautia equi
CGTCCGCATCCTAAAAGGTCAATGGCGTAAACAGTGTGAGTCTCGCTGAGAGTTTCAATAGTTGATTTCCATTCTTCCGCAGAGGAACCCGGAGTCAGGTCATGGAGAAGAAGGATTGGACTTCCGATACCGGTTTTTGTGTAGTAGATGTTGCCATAGCGCCATTTGTAAGTTTGGCCATCGTCATTTTTATCAAGACGATCCAGAAGTTCGGTTTTGGTAGTGATGTATTCGTTTATAATAATCATTGTAGCAGCGGTGAAGGCTGCGAATTTCAGAAATTTGTGTTTCATAGCAGGATACCTCCTTTTGTATGTAGTTTATTATACTAGGGGATAGTCAAAATGTAAATGTAATATGGCTATATGGGTAAATTACAGGCGTGAAAAGTGATAGTATTTGAAAATGTTTCACGTGAAACATTTTCATGGAAAATAAGAACTAAAAAGACTGAAAAAAGTTATGTTTCACGTGAAACATATGTTGGACAAAAAGGGTAAAAGTGTTATAATGACGTGTAGTGTTTTCGCGGTTTGCGGGGACACGACAATAAGGAGTATAAAAATTATTAATTTTGATGTTGAGGAGGCGTGAATGGGTAGAATTATTGCTGTTGCCAACCAGAAGGGTGGCGTTGGAAAGTCTACGACGGCGATTAATTTGTCTGCTTGCCTGGCGGAAAAAGGAAAAAGGGTTTTAGCTATTGATATTGATCCACAGGGAAATATGACCAGTGGACTGGGAGTAGATAAGAACGGAGTGGAGAATACTCTGTATGAGCTGCTTTTGGGTGAAGCTGACCTGGAGGAGACGATTGTTTCCGAAGCTGTGGAGAATCTTGATGTGATCCCATCGAATGTCAATCTGTCCGGAGCGGAGATTGAGCTGATCGAGATGGAGAACAAAGAATTTATTCTGAAGGGTCTGCTGGAGCACGTGGTAGATGATTATGATTTTGTGATCATGGATTGTCCCCCGTCCCTGAGTATGCTGACTATCAATGCACTGTCAGCAGCGGATTCAGTGATCGTGCCTATACAGTGTGAGTATTACGCACTGGAGGGTCTGTCACAGCTGATCCATACCATTGATCTGGTTCGTGATCGTCTGAACGACAAGCTGGAGATAGAGGGCATTGTATTTACCATGTACGATGCCAGAACAAATCTTGCCATGCAGGTCGTAGAAAACGTGAAAGAAAATCTGGACCAGAGAATTTATAATACGATTATTCCAAGAAATGTCAGATTGGCAGAGGCACCAAGTTACGGTATGCCGGTCAATTTATATGATCCTCGTTCTACCGGGGCTGAGAGTTACAGACAGCTGGCCGATGAAGTTATCAACAAGGAGAATCAGTGATGGCAGTGAAGAAATCAGGGCTTGGAAGAGGCCTGGATGCACTTTTTCCTGATAAGAATTCTCAGGATAAGGTGAGATCAGGACAGGAGAGACCAAAGCCTGAAGTAAAAACAGGGAAAGATTCTGCAGAGAAGATAAAGCCTGTCAGAAAGCCTGCAGAAAAGAAGACAGTGGAGAAGAAGCCTGAAAAGAAGGCTGAACCGGAAGTAAAGATCATAGAGGTTCCTAAGTATGGGGATGTAATGGTTAAGATCTCCAAAGTAGAGCCAAACAGAGAACAGCCAAGAAAGCAGTTTAATGAGGAAGCTCTGCAGGAGCTGGCATCTTCTATCCGGCAGTATGGTATTATCCAACCACTGCTTGTGTCCGATAAAAAGGACTATTATGAAATTATAGCCGGTGAGAGACGTTGGAGAGCTGCAAAGATCGCAGGTCTTAAGGAAGTCCCGGTTCTCATTAAAGAGTATACAGACCAGGAGATCGTAGAGATTTCTCTGATCGAGAATATTCAGCGAGAGGACTTAAACCCTATAGAGGAAGCGCTGGCTTATAAGAGACTGATGGATGAGTTCAACCTGAAGCAGGACGAGATCGCAGAAAAAGTGGCAAGAAGCCGTGTGGCTGTCACCAACTCTGTTCGTCTTCTGCGTCTGGATGAACGAGTACAGCAGATGTTAAAGGATGACCAGATCACAGCAGGTCACGCAAGAACACTTCTGAGTATTCAGAATGGAGATGTACAGCATCAGGTTGCACAGAGAATTCTGGATGAGAAGCTCAGTGTTCGTGAAATCGAGAAGCTGGTGAAGAACTATCTGGAGCCGCCTAAGCCAAAGACGAAGAGAGCTTCTGATTCGGCGGAGGATGCACAGTTCGAAAGTCTGGAAGAGCACATGAAACAGATCTTCGGAACCAAGGTCTCTTTTAACAGAAAGAAGAACTATAAAGGCAAGATTGAAATTGAATACTATTCCAGAGATGAGCTTGAGCGAATCATTGATTTGTTCAATTCCATCGGATAAGAGGTGTCTATGGGTGAGATGATGAATGGCCTGGGATTCTGGAACGGCCTGCTGATAGTACTCGTGATACTGCTTTTACTCAGAACTCTGGGATACAGCACGAGACTGACCCGTCTGGAACGTAAGTATAAGATGTTCATGAAGGGCGGAGATGCACAGTCCCTGGAAAAATCCTTTGCCAGAAAGTTCGGACAGATCGACCGATTGTTTGAAGCAAAAGAAGATCAGGAAAAGGCTTTCAATGTTTTAAAAGGCAGGTTTGACCTGACTTTCAGTAAATACGGCGTTGAAAAGTATGATGCTTTTGATGATGTAGGCGGTAAGCTCAGTTTTGCGCTGGCACTGCTGGATAGCAATAACACAGGTCTGATCTTAAATGCGGTGCACAGCCGTGACAACTGTTTCCTTTATTTAAAGGAGATCTTCCAGGGTGAGTCTTATGTCATGCTGAGTCAGGAAGAGGTTGAGGCCCTTCGTAAGGCAGTTAACTTTGAGATTGGCGAGATCGACAGCGTGGATAAGCTGGATAAACTGGAAAATATCGGCAATACAGCCCGTGCAGAAGCTGCAGAGAAGGCATCTAAAAATGCCAGAACAGAAAAAACAGATCTTCCGGAGCCGGTTGATACCTCAGACAGACTGATCGACCTGGATGAGCTGGAAGAGCTTGGAAATGAAAATAATTGATTGTTTCATGTGCCAAAAGAGGCATTGGAAATAGAATGAAGTATATTTTGGACCGTGGGTCCAGGGAGGATAAGAAATGTTAGATATTAAATTTGTCAGAGAGAACCCTGAAGTTGTAAAACAGAACATCCGCAATAAATTCCAGGACAGCAAGCTGGAGCTGGTAGATAAAGTTCTGGAGCTGGACAAAGAGAACCGTGAGATCAAACAGGAGGTTGAGGCACTTCGTGCAAACCGCAACAAGATCTCCAAAGAGATCGGTAAACTGATGGGACAGAAGAAATTTGAGGAAGCTGAGCAGGTTAAGAAAGAGGTTGCTGCTTCCGGCGCACGTATCGACGAGCTTTCCGCAAGAGAGAAAGAGGTTGAGGACGAGCTGAAACAGACCATGATGATCATTCCTAACATCATTGATCCATCTGTTCCGATCGGTAAAGATGACAGCGAGAACGTAGAGATCGAGCGTTTTGGTGAGCCTGTTGTTCCGGATTTCGAGATCCCATATCACACCGAGATCATGGAGAGCTTTGACGGTATCGATATGGACAGCGCAGGACGCGTTGCAGGTAATGGTTTCTATTATCTGATGGGAGATATCGCAAGACTGCACTCCGCAGTAATCTCCTATGCAAGAGATTTCATGATCAACAGAGGATTCACCTACTGCATCCCACCTTTCATGATCAGAAGCAACGTAGTTACCGGTGTTATGAGCTTTGCTGAGATGGATGCCATGATGTACAAGATCGAGGGCGAGGACCTTTACCTCATCGGAACCAGTGAGCATTCCATGATCGGTAAATTCATCGACCAGATCATTCCAGAGGCTAAGCTTCCACAGACACTTACCAGCTACTCCCCATGTTTCCGTAAGGAAAAAGGTGCTCACGGCATCGAGGAGAGAGGTGTTTACCGTATTCACCAGTTTGAGAAACAGGAGATGATCGTTGTCTGCAAACCGGAGGAGAGCCCAATGTGGTACGACAAACTGTGGCAGAACACCGTAGACCTGTTCCGTTCCCTGGATATTCCGGTTCGTACTCTTGAGTGCTGCTCCGGTGACCTTGCTGACCTGAAGGTAAAATCCTGTGACGTTGAGGCATGGTCCCCAAGACAGAAGAAATATTTCGAGGTAGGAAGCTGCTCCAACTTAGGTGATGCACAGGCACGCCGTCTCCAGATCCGTGTAAACGGTGAGGGCGGAAGAAAATACCTGGCTCACACCCTGAACAACACCGTAGTTGCTCCTCCACGTATGCTGATCGCTTTCCTTGAGAACAACCTGAATGCAGATGGTTCTGTAAATATTCCGGTTGCACTTCAGCCATACATGGGCGGAATGACCAAAATCGAGAAGAAGGCAAAATAATTGTCCCGGAATCCATTAGATTCTATGGGAAGGGCAAAACCTTTGGCTTCTTCGGAAAGGTATTTGCATGCATAAATTTCTAAAAGCCGTTGGATTTTCCAAGATTGCAAAGAGAAAAGAGATTCAGGATCTGATCTGCGATGTAGTGGAGCATTCTGATGAGAAGATTGTGGTGGAGGATTATCCGGAGGGGCCTTTTGCAGAATACAGAAAGTATTTCAGCGATGACGCCGGTCTGGCTGTGTGCGGTCAGGTGGATGAAAACCATACTTTCCACGTGGAGTATTACTATCCTTTCTTTGAGGCACTGACTGTGACCACAAAGGAGCGCATCACGGTGGAGCGTCTCATAGACCGCGAAGCTTATGCGGGAGGCTGTGATGATATGAGAATCGGGATCACCCTGATCTTCTATCTGCAGAATCCGGCGCAGTACATGCTTCAGACCAGAAAAGGTGTAAGATTCCCTGAAAATATGCCGGTTTCCCTTACCGCCCTGGCAAGCGAAGGAAAGATTCTTTTCCCGGTTCAGAAGGATAAGGAAGCCGTGCGGGTGGATCAGGAGATGAAGCAGAACAGAAATCATCTGATGGAAGCCGCCAGAAACGGGGATGAGGAAGCCATGGAAAGTCTCACCATGGAGGATATGGATACTTACTCCATGATCTCCCATCGAATTGTCACGGATGATGTTCTGACAATAGTAGATTCCTACTTTATGCCTAAGGGCATTGAATGTGACCAGTACAGTGTGCTGGGTGAGATCAAGAGCTTTAGCTTCAGCAAAAACTATATGACCAGCGAGGAACTGGTACTGATGACACTGGAGAGCAACGATATGACCTATGATGTCTGCATCAACAGAGCCGATCTTCTGGGAGAACCGGAGGTGGGCCGCCGCTTCAAAGGTGTGATCTGGCTGCAGGGCGATATTATTTACGAAGATTAAATAAAAGTGAAAAACAGGGGATATGTTCAAAATTGCAATTGCAAGATGGAACATATCTCCTGTTTTTTATTGTTTTTACTGTTTCTGTTTTTTAAGAACTGCAGATGCAATCATACAGATCACAATGGTGATGACCATATCAGGTAAAGTGTTTCCTACGATGATATCCACATTCATGAGATAACGGTACAGCACAAAGCCGATGACCCAGATGATCAGGTTGATCCAGTGGAATTCATCTTTGGAGCGGTCGCTTTTTAAGATGAAGAAATCCGCAATCTGAATGGCAATCATCGGTGCAAATACAGAACCGATCAGGTACAGGAAATCCGTGATGTTATCCATAGGATAAACAATGGCGCCGATAGTACCAATGACGGTAACGGCGATGGCAATGGATTTTCCGGAGAGTTTATCAAAAATGGATTCACTGGAAATACCTGCGGAATAGGCATCCAGAAAAGTAGTTGTTACGGTGGAGAAAACGATGATCAGAAGTCCCACAACACCGAGACCTGCTTTCACCATAATCTGTGCAATATCATATTCTCCGGTGAGAATTGCAGCACCCATACCAATGATATACATCCAGGTACTGATGAGTCCGTAAACAACGGCGCTTACTGCAGTAGCTTTTACCGGTTTTTCAGCCTCTCTGGTGTAATCGCTGATGAGTGGAAGCCAGGAGAGAGGCATTGCAACGGAGAGTTCCACGGCTGCGCCGAAGCTCATAGCTTCTTCGCTCAGCATGACCACATCACTGCCGTCAAAGAAGATGACTTTACAGAGAATCAGGGTCAGGATAAAGAGTGCTGCCATGGCGATGGTGTTGATCTTTCCAAGGTTTGTGATGCCGATGAAGATCCATACAATGATAAGAGCACCGATGACCAGCGCCCACACGGCGTGGCCGGTAGCAATGACACCGTTTGCGGCCAGTGCTCCGTCATAGATCATGATGGCTGTCCAGCCAATGAGCTGCAGTACATTTAATACAGAAAAGAGAAGGCTGCCCTTCTGACCAAAGCTCATTTTTACGGTTTCCATGGCGCTTCGTCCTGTCTGTCCGCCGATGACACCGGCTAAAAACAGCATCAGGCATCCAATGATGTGGCCGATGACGATGGCCTGAATACCTTTTGTAAATCCAAGAGGAGCAAAATAGGTTCCGGTCAGGATCTCAGCGATGGATACACCTGCGCCAAACCAGATAAGACCGTTTTCAAAAAGGGATGTTTTTTTAGTATTCATGATTTACACCTCCTCTGCTGTTTTTGCAAACTCGCCGGATACCGCAAAGCCGTGATTCATAGGACCGCTGCCTTTTCCAAGGTCAAGCATGGCTGCAAGTGCGCTAGAAATGTAGTCCTTGGCACGTTTTACGGATGTCTCAAGGTCAAAGCCTTTGGCAAGATTGGATGCGATGGCACTGGAAAGTGTACAGCCGGTTCCGTGAGTATTTGGATTGTTGATTCTCTTTCCATAAAACCAGACGGCTTTTCCATCTGCGTAGAGAAGGTCATTGGCGTCATTGATCTGATGACCACCCTTTACCAGAACTGCACAGGAGTAGTTCTCGCTGATCATTTTTGCAGCAGCGATCATATCCTCCTCGCTGGTAATGTTCATTCCGGTGAGAACCTCCGCCTCAGGAATGTTTGGGGTGAGGACGGTGGCCAATGGCAAGAGACATTTTTTTAAAGTGTCGATGGCGCTGTCGCTGATGAGTTTTGATCCGCTGGTTGCTACCATAACAGGGTCTACAACGATATTGCGGGCATTATACTGACGGAGTTTTGCTGCAATACTTTCAATCAGAGCACTGGATGAAACCATGCCGATCTTTACCGCATCCGGATAGATGTCGGTGAAGATGGCGTCGATCTCTTCCTCTAAAAACTCCGGTGTTACTTCTATAATACCTGTTACGCCGGTTGTATTCTGTGCAGTCAGAGCAGTGATCGCACTCATGGCATATACGCCATTGGAGATCATGGTCTTGATATCTGCCTGGATACCGGCGCCTCCGCTGGAATCACTTCCGGCGATTGTTAATGCTGTGTACATAATGTTGCCTCCTTTTTATACATGTGCACTATTTTTTATAGCGACAGGAGTGGTGCCCCCGGCTGCCGCTTTTTTGCTGTTTATAATGTTTATAATGTTTTCAGAAAATCTGCAAAGACGAAAAGCTGACTGAAATCATGGAGATACAGGTCAGATTCTTCGCGGATACTGCCTTCGTAGGATTCACTGATGGAATCATAGATTCCTACGGTAATAAATCCGGCTTCTTTTGCCGTGTGGATAGCATGGAAGACATCCTCAAATACCAGACAGTTTTTAATGGGACAGCCGATATTCTCAGCTGCCATCTGATAAACCAGAGGCTGATGTTTTCCCGCACCGGCTTCAGTACACGTGATAATACCGCTGAAATACTGCCGGATGCCCAGCCTTTTTAAGGATGCTTCAATATAGTCCCGGTGTCCGGAGGATGCGATGATCATGGGAATCTGTCTGTCTTTTAAATAAGAAAGAAATGCGGGAACGCCCGGTTTCAGATCCACTTCGTAATAGTAGAAATCATGGATCACCCGGAGAATACCTTCTTTGACTTCCTCTGTAGAGAGGGACAGATTGTATTCTTTTCGGGTGTATTCTGTGCTCTCTTCCATTGACATTTCAAATACAACATCGCGGTAGTCCGGGCGGGGTGTTATGCCAAGACTGTTCAGGAATCGGATGCCCGCTTCTTCCCAGATGGACATGGAATCCAGGAGGGTTCCGTCAATGTCAAAGATGGCGCCGATCATGCCTGAACCATCTCTTCTGTCAGAGTGCGAAGTTCACGTGTAGCTTGTTCAATATCAGGCTGAGCAAAGATGGCACTGATCACTGCTACACCGCAGATTCCGCTTTTGGCAAGCTGCAGAATGTTATTTTTGGAGATGCCGCCAATGGCTACTACCGGAATATTGACTGCCGCACAGATCTTAGTAAGCATTTCATGGCTTACATCGTCTGCATCGTCCTTGCTGCCGGTTGGGAATACAGCGCCTACACCGAGATAATCTGCACCTCGCTGTTCTGCGAGAATAGCCTGCTCTACAGTCTGTGCGGAAACGCCGATAATCTTGTCAGGGCCAAGCTTTGCACGGACATCGCCGGCTTCCATATCGCTCTGTCCCACGTGAACGCCGTCGGCATCCATGGCGATGGCAATGTCCACGTTGTCATTGATGACGAATGGAACATTGTATTTTTTGCAGAGTTCCTTGATTTCTTTGGCTTCTTCCAGGAATTTATCTTCTTCCAGAGTTTTTTCCCGGAGCTGGATAAAGGTGGCTCCGCCTTTCAGGGCTTTTTCCACCTGCTGGTATAAGGTTTCATTCTTCAGCCAGTAGCGGTCTGTGACTGCGTATACCAGAAGGCTGGAAGCAAGTTCTTCTTTGGAAATATTCATGGATTATTTTACCTCGTATTTTGCGCCTGCGTTCAGGGTCTGGCCGTCCATGTTGAAGATGGCATCGATGATACGGTTTCTGTAGGTGGAGTTTCCGTCGCCCGGCTGCATGTTTTTCCAGCCGATCTCTCCTGCAAGTCCCATGGTGCAGACTGCAGCTGCTGCAGCTTCCAGCTGCTGATCCGGGTTAGCTGTGATAAAGGCGGTCATCATTCCGGAGAGCTGGCAGCCGGTTCCGGTGATCTTGCCCATTTCAGGGCGACCGTTCCGGATGACATAGCAGGTGTTGGCATCTGCTACCAGATCGATAGCACCGGTGATGGCAATGATGCAGTTCATTTTTGCTGCAAATGCCTTAACAAATGTCACTGCCTGATCCAGGGTCTCCTCTGTAACTGTGTCTGCCACATCTGCGTCAACACCTTTGGTGGTGCCGCTTCCAAGAGCCAGAGTCTTGATTTCAGAAATGTTGCCTCTGATTACGGTGAAACGGATCTCTTTCATCAGGTCAACAGCGGTGTTTGTGCGAAGTGCGCTTGCACCTGCACCTACCGGGTCAAGAAGAACAGGATGATTCAGTTCGTTTGCTCTTCTTCCGGCGATGAACATTCCCTCAATGGAGCGTTTGTTCAGAGTACCGATGTTAATGTTTAGTCCACCGCAGATAGAGGTGATGTCGGATACGTCCTCCGGTTCATCAGACATGATTGGACTTCCGCCGCAGGCAAGAAGGACATTTGCCACATCATTTACGGTTACATAGTTGGTGATGTTGTGTACCAGGGGTACATTTTTTCTCACGTTGTTAATACAGTTACCAAGCATTTTTGTTTTTCCTCCTTTTTTGATCAGGAAAAATACCTTTTGAAACGGATTTCAGATAAAAAAAGAAGAGACGCCCACTACGGTCATCTCTTCTGCATCTACTGAGTATTCCCTACGTTGGCATTATCCAAATCAGGTTATGGGTCGAGATCACACAATCTCCTCTCAGCCGGCTTTTGCCAGCTCCCCGTTTTAAATTGTATTGGACACGATGAATGTCCTGAATTATTATAGCATTATGAAGCGTGCTTGTCTACTGTTTCAGAAATTGCTGTCAATCTCGTGCATCCATGGGATGGATGGAGCGGCTCCTTCACGTGATACGGTGATGGAAGAGGCTTTTGCAGCCATATCCATGCAGTCTTTCACGTGTTTTTCTGATATAAGGCCGGATACAAAGTAGCCCAGGAAGGTGTCTCCGGCAGCAGTTGTATCTACTGTTTTTGCCGGATAGATGTCCTGATGGACGGTTTCTTCTGCTGTAATGCAGCAGGAACCGTTGATTCCAAGGGTCAGAACAAAGCAGGTGTCGGGATAACTTTTTCTCAGCGCAGCAGCAAGAAGGGTCTCTTCATAGGAGTCGCAGCCGGTAAGCTGAGAAGCTTCCACCTCATTTAATACCATCCAGTCTGCTCTTTTCAGAATATCCATGGTCAGTTTTTCATCAAAAGGAGACGGATTGAGGAAGATGATCATGCCCAGCTCTTTTGCCTTTTGGGTGATGTAGTCCAGTTTGTTGATCTCATTCTGGAGAATGAGGTAATCTCCTTTTTCAAAATGATCCAGAACCATGTCTACCATCTCTTCTGTGATCTGACGGTTGGATCCCGGATACAGAATGATGCAGTTGTCTCCTGCAGAATCATTTTGAATAATGGCATTTCCCGTGCGGGCTGTATCGGAGATCAGTGTCAGGGAGGTATTCACACCGGCATCCTTAAGGACATCCAGAAGAAAGGTGCCGTCCTGACCGATCATGCCTGCATGGTAGGTATTGCAGCCGGCTTTTCCAAGGGCCACGGACTGGTTCAGACCTTTGCCTCCGCTGAAGACGTTCAGAGAAGTGGAGGAAATGGTCTCCCCTTTTTTTACAAAATGCTCTACTTTATATACGTAATCGATGTTCAGAGAACCAAAACATAATACTTTTGCCATAGCTGTCTCCTTCATAACTGCCGGATTTTCCATCCGCAATCTTATTGTATAATAACATACACCATTGATATGTGCTATAATAAAGCTGATCGATGACCGGAGATTGATAGAAAGGAATAGAGGGAATCAAAGATGTTTGGAAGAAAATGGAGATCCTTGGAAGAGGGAACCGGCATTGCCGATCCGCAGCAGGATTACCGCACAGCAAAGAGAATCGGCCAGTTTAAGCTCAGCGAAAATGCTATCTATAAACCGGATGGAACTTATCTCCCGCTGAATATTATAAAAGAAATTACACATGACAGAACTGCAGTTCACGTGAGCGGCTGCTGCGCAGGCGGCGTTATGGTGGAAAGACTGATCTTCCACACCGCAGCAGGCAAGTATCCGTTCCTGTTTGA
>JAGHUU010000171.1 GCA_018064695.1 Candidatus Blautia equi
ATATAAAGACTGAGAGCAGCCCCCCCACAATCACGGCAACAAAAAAAAAACACAGCCCCCCACGGGCACAGGCCCCTGGCCCAATTTTCTAAATCAAAATGCACCAGGCCCCTGTCCCCTTGTCTCTCTTTGTTATTATGTGATTCCCTTCATAGAGAGGCTGATCCTCTTCTTCTTAATATCCACTCCGAGAACACGAACCTCCACAATGTCGCCTACACTTACGGCTTCCAGCGGATGTTTGATGTATCTGTCGCTCATCTCTGAAATGTGTACCAGACCGTCCTGATGTACACCGATATCCACAAAGGCGCCAAAGTCAATAACGTTTCTTACGGTTCCCTTCAGGATCATGCCCTCTTTCAGGTCCTTCATATCCAGTACGTCTGTGCGGAGCACCGGCTTTGGCATCTCATCACGAGGGTCTCTGGCCGGTTTTTCCAGCTCTTTCACAATATCTCTCAGTGTGATCTCGCCAATTCCAAGCTCTGCGGAGAGCTTTTTATAATCTTTGATCTTCTTGGAAACGCCTGCCATTCTGCCTGCTGTGATATCAGCCGGCTGATAGCCCAGCTTTTCCAGAAGCATCACTGCCGCATCATAGCTCTCAGGATGCACGCTGGTGGCATCCAGCGGATTCTTTCCGCCCATGATCCTCATAAATCCGGCACACTGCTCATAGGCCTTTGGTCCAAGCTTAGCAACCTTTAAAAGCTCACGTCTGCTGGTGAAGCGGCCGTTTTCTTCCCTGTAAGCCACGATATTTTTTGCGATGGTCTTATTGATACCGGAGATGTATTCCAGAAGGGATACGGACGCGGTATTTAAATCCACACCGACTTTATTTACACAGTCTTCCACAACACCGCCCAGTGCTTCTCCCAGCTTTTTCTGGTTCATGTCATGCTGATACTGACCTACACCGATGGATTTCGGATCGATCTTAACCAGCTCTGCCAGCGGGTCCTGCAGACGGCGGGCGATGGATGCTGCACTTCTCTGTCCCACATCAAAGTTCGGGAACTCCTCTGTGGCCAGCTTGCTTGCGGAATAAACAGAGGCACCTGCCTCGTTTGTGATGACATACTGTACACGCTGCGGGATCTCTTTTAACAGCTCCACGATCACCTGCTCAGACTCTCTGGATGCGGTACCGTTTCCCACGGAGATCAGGGTAATGCCGTATTTGCGGATCAGCTTTGCCACGGTATCCTTGGCAGCACGGATCTTGGCATCTGTGGTTGGAGCGGTAGGGTAAACCACTGTGGTATCCAGAACCTTTCCGGTTCCATCTACAACAGCCAGCTTACATCCGGTACGGAATGCAGGGTCCCAGCCCAGAACCACCTGTCCGGCAATAGGAGGCTGCATGAGAAGCTGCTCCAGGTTTTTACCAAAGACTTTGATGGCGCCGTCCTCAGCCTTCTCTGTCAGGTCATTTCGGATCTCGCGCTCAATGGCAGGTCCGATCAGTCGCTGATAGGAGTCCTCCACCACTTCCTCCAGGATTCCCCTGGTATTCACGTTGTCATTTACGATCACCTGTTTTTTCAGATAACCCAGGATCTCCTCCTCCGGCGCATGCACCTTTACAGTGAGGATCTTCTCGCTCTCACCGCGGTTCAGTGCCAGAATACGGTGTCCTGCCAGTTTCTTTACAGGCTCGTCATAGTCATAATATTTCTCATATACCGATGCTTCCTCAGGATTCTTTGCGGTGGAACCGATCATTCCCTTTCCTGCGGTGAGCTCACGGATATAAATGCGGTAATCTGCCTCATCGGAGATGGTCTCTGCCAGAATATCCTTGGCTCCTGCAATGGCATCCTCCACAGTCTCCACGCCTTTTTCTGCGGAAAGAAAAGCTTTTGCCTCTTCCTCAGGGCTCTTCTTTGTCATCTGGAGCATAAAGAT
Source organism: Candidatus Blautia equi (assembly GCA_018064695.1). GTDB lineage: Bacteria > Bacillota > Clostridia > Lachnospirales > Lachnospiraceae > Blautia_A > Blautia_A equi. The sequence goes on from JAGHUU010000171.1 coordinate 1,915, forward strand.
ATTAGCAAGCGGCTCCAGTCCTTTTTCCTTTGCGATGGTGGCGCGGGTACGGCGTTTTGGTCTGTATGGACGGTAAAGGTCCTCCACCATTACCAGGGTCTGGGCATCCAGGATCTGTTTTTTCAGTTCCGGTGTCAGCTTACCCTGCTCCTCGATGCTTTTCAGTACCTGCTCCTTCTTCTCCTCCAGATTTCTCAGGTAAGAAAGACGCTCATTGAGGTTACGAAGCTGTTCATCATTTAAGGTTCCGTGTGCTTCTTTTCTGTATCGGGCAATAAAGGGAATGGTGTTTCCCTCATCGATAAGCTTTACGGCAGCTTCCACCTGCCAGCTCTGCACACCCAGCTCCGCTGTGATCTGTCTGATAATATCCATAAATTACTGCTCTCCTTTTTCTGAAGGCTCTTCTTCTCCTTCATTCAGTAAAACTGTATTTACCGGCTGCTCCGGCACATATTTTTCATAAAAATACTGATCGTGAGGCGGAAACTCGCCGTTCAGATCTCTGTAAAATTCGGTGACGGTCATATTCATATATGGAACGACCCAGATAAGGCCAAGTCCCAGCGTCAGGAAGGTGGCTGCAAGGATCAGCGGAAGAAAACTGATATGAAGAAGAAGTAATTTCCACATCTTTCGCCCAATCATCTTTGCGCTGTTCTTAAGCGCTTCCAGTCCGCCCATCTCCGGATGATCCACTAAAAGATAGTAAACCATGGCAAAAGGCAGAAACAGAAGTGTCTGCAATGCCACTGAAGCCATTAAACTCCAGAGCTCATTTGTCTGATACCGAAGGACTGCCGTTCTGATGCCCGCATCTGAAAGCTCTGTCATTGCAGCTGACAGCTTCGGAGCCTCCACCATCCTGTGGAAAAGCCAGTTTGGTATCAGCGAAATATAATTCAGCGCAGTCATTACAAATCCGGCCGTGAGCACACGGTCTGACCCGTTCTTCCAGAAATACCAGAGATCCTTAAGGGTTACTTCCTCTCTTCTGGCCAGCATCAGGTTCATGCGATCATAGCCTGCCGAAAAAAGAGTCAGTATTACTGAGACCACAAAGGCAAAAAGCAGGGAAAGAATATATGTCAGTGTTCCGCTTTCCGGAAAAAATCTTTCTGTCAGAGTGCTGGCCGCCATGGAGGCTGCATAGGTTACAAACATACTGAGGATCATAATTCCGTAATGTCCCTGCAGCGAACGTTTGGCCTCCTTTTTCCATTCCCATCTTTTTCTAGTCATATCTATCCAATCTCCTGATCATTCCAAAATGGCAAGATAAGGGCGCTGCTTGCGCAACGCCCCGTCACCGTCAATCATTACTTACTGATTATTCAGCCAGATCTCTGTACTCGATCTCGATGCTTGCAACAGCAACCGGATCTACATCAGTATTGATCCAGAACTCGATGTTGTTGTCGTATTTGTCATCTTCGCTCTTAGCGATGGTGAGGTATCCGTTTTCAACATCATCTTTTACGTAGTAATCTTTTTCTCTTGCGACAGCCATAAGCTCATCTACGTTTGCTCCTAAGGTAACACCGCCGGAAAGTTTCAGAGCGATAACCTCAGAATCATAAGAACCGAATCTCAGGGAACGGATCATGCAGTTCTCATAAGCTGTTGCATTGCGGGAATAGTTGTAAAGGTATACGCGTACAGTCTGGTTGTTTTTGCTCATGTTTACAGCTGCAAAACCTTTGCCCTGTACATAATCATCCTCGGATACATTCTCGAATGTCCATCCGTTGTTGATGAATGCTACAGCAGGTGCAGGCAGACGATAGAGGTCTCCCATGAACTCTACGATTGGATCGGTAAAGTCATCTGTCAGAGCGGTAGGAGCAACATAGCTGGTAACACACTCAGGAACCTCAGTGCTTACCTCGCCAGGAACAAAGTCCTCAGGATCTGCAAAGTTTCTTACCTCTGCCTTCTGAAGGGTGTTGGTGTCGTTGTATACGTATAAATCAATGTTCTGATAAGAGTCTTTGCTGTAGGTGTATTTGGTGTACAGGTCTCCGGAGTAGGTGTCGCTTGGAGTACCGTAAGCAGCCTCGATGTCATCCAGGTTGGATGCGCCCATCTTGATTCCGCCTGGAAGGGTTACTTCGTATGCGGTAAGGTCAAAGTCAAAGCTTCCGTCTACAGTGATACCGCCTGCATAGCAATCGGTGATCAGATTCTCGTTGATATCGTAGTTGATTACGTCAACGCTGATCTTGTTGTCATTTTTCTGAAGACCAAGGAAGGTGTAGGAGTTAGGAGCCAGAGACTCTTCAGTCATATCCTGATAATATTTCTGTACTGCCCATCCCTCTTTTTCCACAAGGTCAGTATATTTCATTGGGAACTGGTAGATATTCTCGCCAATCTTAATGGAGAAGCTGTAAATATCATCAGAAAGGCCGTCTTCTGCAGGAGCTTCTGCTTCAGGCTCCTCTGCCTCTTCAGCTTCCTCTGCTGCTTCCTCAGCAGCCTCTTCTGCTACGGTCTCCTCTGCTGCTTCTGCCTCAGCATAAACGGTTCCGCCAAGAGCCATTACGCAGCCTGCAAGGAGCATGGTCATTACAATACGTTTCTTCATTTTTTGTTTCCTCCTCATCATATGGAAATTATAGTTTCGGGACAAAGCCCTTAATACTTAACATTCTTCCTGAAAAAGAACCTTCATAAGATCCCAGCCATGGGCTACGGTTCTGCCGCCGGCTGCGGCTTCTTTTTCATTATAGTGCCAGGTATGGCTTTCCGGTGCGGTGCTGTCATATAAAAGATATGGAACAGCCTCTGCCACGTGGGTACGAACCTTGATCGGCGTAGGATGATCCGGAAGGATCAGCATACGGTAATCCTCACCTGCTGCATCCAGTCCTTCTTTTACATGGCGGATCAGTCTCTCATCCAGATACTCAATGGACTGGACTTTCTTCTCCACGCTTCCCTGGTGGCCCATCTCATCCGGAGCCTCCACGTGAATATATACAAAGTCATAACCGTCTTTGGTAAGTGCATCCACAGCAGCCTTAGCTTTTCCCTCATAGTTGGTATGAAGTCCGCCGTTGGCTCCCTCCACAATGATGCGGTCCATCTCAGCACCAACTGCAATTCCCTTTAAAAGGTCTACTGCAGAGATCATGGCACCTTTTTTATGATGAATTTCCTCAAAGGAGGTCAGGATCGGTTTTGTGCCGGCACCCCAGAACCAGAAGCTGTTGGCCGGATTCAGACCCTTTGCCTTGCGCTCAAGGTTGATCGGGTGGTTTTTAAGAATCTCATAGCTGCGCTCCTGCATGCGGCGAAGCATAGGATCGGATGGCAGATACTGATCGATCTTCTGGGTAAGTACATCATGAGGAGGGGTAAGCTCCAGTACTTTTCCCTGATTCCATACCATACAGTGACGGTAGCTGGTTCCTGTATAGAACTGATAAGTCTCATTTGCCAGCTCTTCGCAGACAGCTTTCAGAAGTACATCTGCATCCTCTGTGCTGATCTCGCCGGAGCTGTGATCCAGGATGGTCTGCTCCTCATAAGGGGCATCCTCCTCTGTCAGAGTAACGATATTACAGCGGAATACTACGTCCGTATCCTTCATGTTTACGCCAATGCTCAGCGCTTCCAGCGGGGAACGTCCGGTATAGTACTGTCTTGGGTTGTAGCCCATAACAGAAAGGTTTGCCGTGTCGCTGCCCGGTGCCATTCCCTCCGGAATGGTAGGAACCATGCCGACCTCGGAAACTGCAGCCAGCGCATCCATAACGGGTGTTTTCGCATACTCGATCGGAGTTAAGCCACCCAGGGATTCGATGGGCCAGTCGGCCATTCCATCTCCTAAAACAACTACATACTTCATATTCATCTCTCCTCGGAATCCGATATTTTATGATCAGTCTTTCACACGAATCATGGAAATAACATTCTCGCCCAGTTTTGCTGCGTTTGCCTTATAAGCACCCTGCTTCATCTCAGCAGTTACAAAACCAAACTCGTCCGGACAGTCGGAAATAGTTACGACCTGAACTTCTCCGAATGCTGCCTGAACCTCTGCCTCAGATACACCTTTAACTCTCACAAAGAATCTGCCGGTGACATCATCCATATCAAGAAGGTTCAAAGGAGTCTCCTCCCAGCTTGCCATAACATCCTCATGAAGATGTCTTGCTTCATCCACGATATCTGCCACTACTGCGCTGGCGGTAGGAAGCTTTCCTGCACCGCTGCCGTAGAACATGGCATCTCCAAGCATATTTCCATGTACAAATACGCTGTTGAATACATCATTTACACCATACAGAGGATTCATAGAGCCTACCATAAAAGGTGCTACCATAGCATAGAAGGAATCCTCGCCCACTTTGCGGCTGGTAGCCAGAAGCTTGATGTGCATGCCAAGTGCCTTTGCATATGCCATATCTTCAGTGGTGATCTTAGTGATACCCTCTGTATAAACTTTTTCATACTCCACATATTTTCCGTATGCGATGGAGGAAAGGATGGCGATCTTTCTTCCTGCGTCGTGTCCCTCCACATCAGCGGTAGGATCTGCCTCTGCATATCCCATAGCCTGTGCCTCTTTTAAGGCTTTCTCAAAGGTGCTGCCCTCTGTGCTCATCTTATAGAGCATGTAGTTGGTGGTTCCGTTTAAGATACCGGAAACCTCGTCTACTACATCAGCGGTGAGGGAGGAATTCAGAGCACGGATGATCGGGATTCCGCCGCCGCAGCTTGCCTCAAAGAGGAAGTTTACGCCTTTTTCCTTGGCGATCTTAAGAAGCTCGGTGCCATGTGCTGCTACCAGGGCTTTGTTGGAGGTGCAGACACTCTTTCCTGCAAGAAGAGCCTCTTTTACAAAGGTATAGGCAACCTTGATTCCGCCCATAACCTCTACTACGATATCTACCTCAGGATCATTTACGATGATGTTGAAATCATGTACCAGGATCTCCTCTACAGGGTCTCCCGGAAACTCTCTCAGATCCAGAACATATTTCAGATTCAGTTCCTGACCTACTCTTTCATTGATCACGGCCTGGTTGGTTTTAATCACTTCCACTACACCGCTTCCTACGGTGCCGTATCCTAATACTGCCACATTTATCATAATCTCATCTTCCTCCTCATTCTCTTCCTAAAATTTTCAGATAATGGACTCCTTCCATCTGTTCGATCACTTCCACCATGGTCTCTGCATCTCCCTCTCCCGGAAGGATCTCCACGCTCAGTGTGAGGGTTGCCACGCTGTTGATGGGGATACTCTGATGGATGGTCAGGATATTTCCATGGTTGTGCGCGATGGTCTGAAGGACGTTGGAAAGAATTCCGGGCTCATCATCCATCTGAAGAATAAAGGTGATGGTTTTTCCTTTTGCTTCCTCATGGAATGGAAAAATATCATCTTTGTATTTATAAAAAGAACTTCTGCTGATTCCAAGCCGCTCTGTAGCCTCTGCAATGGTGGCTGCTTTTCCGGAGGCCAGCAGTTTTTTAGCTTCTACCACACGAAGCAGAACTTCCGGTACTGCGCGTTCTCTTACCACAAAATACTTCTTTTTCTCAGGCTTCTCCATTTTCTACCTTTCTGTCCGCTTAGAAAAGACACATGTTTTCGTATGAGGGATATATTATCACACACCTTCATATCCTGCAAGCGTTTCTGTTAATAATTTATCGGACAAATATATAACAGTCCAGACAGAGTCTGAACTGTTACCTTTTTTTCTATTCAGCTTATGCTTCCTGTGCAGGTCTGGAAGAAAGAGCGATCCATTTCAGGTACGCATTGATGAATCCGTCAATGGCACCATCCATAACAGCGCCTACGTTTCCGGACTCCTCCTCCGTTCTGTGGTCCTTAACCATGGTATATGGCTGGAATACATAGGAACGGATCTGGTTTCCCCAGCCGATATCGGTTACTTCTCCACGGATACCGGAAAGCTTTGCCTCGGCCTCCTGCTGTTTTAACAGATACAGCTTGGCTTTCAGCATCTGCATAGCTTTATCTTTATTCATATGCTGGGAACGCTCATTCTGGCACTGTACCACGATTCCGGTTGGGAAATGAGTGATACGGATCGCAGAAGAGGTCTTATTGATATGCTGTCCGCCGGCACCACTGCTTCGGTAGGTGTCGATACGGATATCTTCGTCGTTGATCTCTACGTCCAGATCTTTTTCGATATCCGGCATAACATCGCAGGATACGAAGGAGGTCTGACGTTTTCCGGCTGCATTGAACGGAGAAATTCGAACCAGACGGTGTACGCCTTTTTCGGATTTCATGTAACCGTAGGCATTTGTGCCGTTTACCTGGAAAGTAACGGATTTCACGCCGGCCTCATCGCCGTCCAGATAATCCAGAACCTCCAGAGAGAATCCCTTCTTTTCAGCCCAGCGGGTGTACATACGGTAGAGCATGCCGCACCAGTCGCAGGCCTCGGTGCCGCCGGCACCGGCATTCAATTTAATGATGGCATTTTCAGAGTCGTACTCACCGGAGAGCAAGGTCTTGATGCGGATGGCATCAAAGCTCTGACGGAACTCATCCAGCATCTCCTGGATCTCAGGGATCAGCTCCGGATCCTCCTCCTCATATCCCATCTCGATCATGGTCTCCATATCCTCCATCTGGCTTACCAGATTCTGATAGGTCTCCATGTCATCCTTCATGTTTTTCAGATCCTTCATTTTTTTCTGGGACTGTTCTGCGTCATCCCAGAAATTAGGAGCTTCCATCTCGCGCTCCAGCTCTTCGATTCTCTGGGCTTTATTCTCCAGATCCAGAGAGCTTCTTACTTCCTTTAAAGGTTCTGTGTAGGTAGCAAGAACTGACTTAAACTGGTCCAATTCAACAAGTGCCATAGACTTCGCCTTCTTTCTGTAAAATATATTTACCTGTCAATGCCACCGGAAGCATTTTTCCGGTGGCACTTCATTTTTTATAGTATATACGGGTTTTTCAGGTTATTTCCTGTTAAGCAGGTTTTCTGCCGTGGCACTGTTTGAACTTCTTGCCGCTGCCGCATGGACATGGGTCGTTCGGATATACCTTGACTTCTTTTCTCTGAACAGGCTGTTTTCCTAAAGAGTCGTCTTTATTTGTTCCGGTAACTTTTGCTACCTGCTCACGCTCAAGCTTCTGCTCTACGTGAACGCGGTACAGCATACGAAGGGTGTCCTCCTGGATGGCTTCTGTCATCTCAGTGAACATGTCATATGCCTGCATGGTGTACTCTACAACCGGGTCTCTCTGGCCGTATGCAGCCAGACCGATACCCTGTTTCAGCATTTCCATATCATCGATGTGGTCATTCCACTTGCTGTCGATGCTCTTAAGAAGAACGACGCGCTCCAGCTCACGAAGCTGCTCAAGACCTTTAGCCTCAGCTGCCTCACCGGAGATTCCTTCCTCCTCATTTAAAGCGCGGGTGCTTTCAGTGAACTCTACCTCTTTCTCCTCGTAGAGTTTTACTGCACGCTCTTTCAGGATCTGCTTCATCTGGTTCTTTCTCTTTCCTTTTACATCCTCAAGGGTAAGAGGCTGTAATGGGATGATCTGAAGCATAGCCTGGTTGAATTCGTTCAGATCCCACTCATCGGAATCCACGTCGTCGGAGAAGCACATATCTACAATGCTGTCCACAACGTCTGCGATCATGCGCATGATGGTGTCGCGCATGTTCTCGCCGTCCAGTACCTGGCGGCGCTCGTGATAGATGGACTCACGCTGGTCGTTGTTGACCTTATCGTAATCCAGCAGGCTCTTACGAACACCAAAGTTGTTGAACTCGATCTTCTCCTGTGCTTTCTGGATGGCGTTGGAAAGCATTTTATGCTCGATCTGCTCGCCCTCCTCAACACCCAGGGAAGTGAAGACTTTCAGTAATTTCTCAGATCCGAAGAGACGCATCAGGTCATCCTCCAGAGAGATGTAGAAGCGGGACTCACCCACGTCTCCCTGACGGCCGGAACGACCGCGGAGCTGGTTGTCGATTCGTCTGGACTCGTGGCGCTCGGTACCGATGATCTTAAGACCGCCGGCCTCTCTTGCTGCCTCATCCAGCTTAATATCGGTACCACGGCCGGCCATGTTGGTTGCGATGGTAACCGCACCTGCCTGACCTGCATCGGCTACGATGGCAGCCTCCTGCTCGTGGAACTTAGCGTTCAGAACGTTGTGAGGAATTCCCTCTCGGCGAAGCATTTTGCTTAAGAGCTCGGAGGTCTCGATGGTAACGGTACCAACCAGAACCGGCTGCTTTTTCTCATATGCTTCTTTAACAGCATTTACAACTGCGTTGTATTTCTCTTTTTTGGTCATGTATACAGCGTCCTCATGGTCGATACGCTGTACCGGTTTGTTGGTAGGGATCTCTACTACGTCCATACCGTAGATATCACGGAACTCTTTCTCCTCAGTGATAGCAGTACCGGTCATGCCGCCTTTTTTGTCATATTTGTTGAAGAAGTTCTGGAAGGTGATGGTTGCAAGAGTTTTGCTCTCACGTTTAACCTTTACATGCTCCTTAGCCTCGATTGCCTGATGGAGACCATCGGAATAGCGGCGGCCCGGCATGATACGTCCGGTGAACTCATCAACGATCATGATCTCATCGTCTTTTACTACGTAGTCCTGATCTTTGAACATCAGGTTGTGTGCACGAAGTGCAAGGATGATGTTGTGCTGGATCTCCAGATGCTCAGGATCGGAAAGGTTATCGATGTTGAAGAATCTCTCTACCTTATGAACACCCTCCTCAGTCAGGGTAACAAATTTATCTTTCTCATTTACAATAAAGTCACCGGTCTCCACGATCTCCTCTCCCATAAGGGCGGTCATCTTGGTCATCTCACCGCTGGCTTCACCGCGCTCAAGCTGACGGGCAAGGATATCACAAACCTCGTAAAGCTTGGTGGATTTTCCGCTCTGTCCGGAAATGATCAGTGGGGTACGTGCCTCATCGATCAGTACGGAGTCGACCTCATCGATGATGCAGTAGTGCAGATCTCTCTGAACCAGCTGCTCTTTATAGATAACCATGTTGTCACGAAGGTAGTCGAAACCAAGTTCGTTGTTGGTGACATAGGTGATATCACAGTTGTATGCTGCACGGCGCTCTTCCTGACTCATGTCGTTGAGAACAACACCTACGGTAAGACCGAGGAAACGATGTACCTCACCCATCCACTCAGCATCTCGTTTTGCCAGGTAGTCATTGACGGTTACGATATGAACACCGCGGCCCTCAAGTGCGTTCAGGTATGCAGGCAGGGTGGATACCAGGGTTTTACCTTCACCGGTTCTCATCTCTGCGATACGTCCCTGGTGAAGAATGGTTCCGCCGATCAGCTGTACACGATAATGCTCGAGGCCAATGGCTCTTTTAGCACCCTCTCTTACTACAGCGAAAGCCTCCGGAAGAAGATCATCCAGAGTCTCGCCCTGTGCGAGACGGTTTTTAAATTCTACGGTTTTTTCTCTTAACTGTTCATCAGTTAATTTCTGCATTTCAGGACGGAGAGACTCGGTCTTCTCGATCAGCGGCATGATACGTTTTACCTCACGCTCGCTTCTTGTCCCGAACATTCTGTCGATCAGATTCATGGGCTTGTTACTCCTGTTGCTCTATTATTTTTAGGAATACTATCCTTATTTTAGTCATACTTCTGTTATTCTAACACTTTCCAGTATCAAAAACAATGGCTATTTATTGAACATTTTATGTCCACAATAATGAAAAGCGGAAGGGATATTCATCCCTTCCACCGTTTTTTTCTGAAATCAGTTTTTATACTTCAGGCTCGATCAGTCCGTAAGTATTGCCTTTTCTCTTATAAACCACATTTACCTGCTCGGTCTCTGCGTTTACAAATACAAAGAAGTTATGTCCTAAGAGCTCCATCTCCACGCAGGCATCCTCAGGATACATAGGCTTTACATCAAATTTCTTTGTTCTGATGATGCGGATCTCCTCATCCTCTGCGTATTCCTTTTCAAGGAAGGCCGGCTGGAAGCTCTCGGAAGCCTGTTTTCTGTCCACGATCTTGTTTTTATATTTGCGAAGCTGTCTCTCAATGACCTCTTCTACCAGATCGATGGATACATACATATCGTTGCTGACCTGCTCGGAGCGGATCAGGCTGCCTTTTACAGGAATGGTGACCTCGATCTTCTGGCGGTCCTTCTCCACGCTGAGTGTTACGGTGACCTCTGTTTCAGGAGTAAAATAGCGCTCCAGTTTTCCAAGCTTGTCCTCAATGGCGGTCTTAAGACCGTCGGTTACTACTATATTTTTTCCGCTGATGATAAAATTCATTATCTCATCCCCTTTTGTCAAAATTTGATCCGGCACATGAATTCAGGTTCCGGTACCGAAATTATATCACAAAATGTCATTATTTTAAAGAGTCATTGGATTTCACTGTTTCCATCAGAGATTCTTCAGGGTCTCAAATGGGATGGTTCCTCCAAAAAGGTCCAGTGCGCTTCCAACCGTCACATTGAGACGGTTTTCCGTGCATGCCCCAAGGATCTCAATGTCCTTCATGGATCCCACGCCGCCGGCGTAGGTGATGGTGATCTTATTATATTCTGCCAGAAGTGAAGCCAGCTCCACTTCCACGCCTCTGGCTTTTCCCTCCACATCCACAGCGTGAACCAGGAATTCGTCACAGTAAGATGCCAGCTGCTCCAGTGTCTTAAGTGTCACCGGAACCTCTGTGAATTTCTGCCAGCGGTCTGTCACGATATAATACTGATTGCCCTTTTTTCTGCAGCTGAGATCCAGCACCAGGTGCTCTTTTCCCACAGCCTGCACCATCTTATCCAGATTCTCCCAGGAGATCTGACCGTTTTTAAACACGTAGGAGGTGACGATCACGTGGCTTGCACCGGCTTCCAGATACTCAGCCGCATTATCCGGGTTTACGCCGCCGCCGATCTGCAGACCGCCCGGGTATTCCCTGAGAGCCAGAAAAGCCTGCTGCCTGGTGGCCTCGTAATAAGGGGAATCCGCACTGTTCAGAAGGATCACATGTCCGCCTTTGATTCCCGCCTCTTTATATAGTCTGGCATAAAAAGCGGCATCCTGTTCCGAGACAAAGTTCTCCTCCGCCTGATCTCCCGCGTCCTTCAGGCTTCCGCCTACGATCTGCTTTACCTGTCCGTTATGGATATCGATACATGGTCGAAATTTCATAAAAGCCTCCTGCCTGTACTGCAAAAAGATCCCGGGGTCCATCCCCCGGGATCTGGTTGATTTATCCGTTGATCACATCTGCCATATCGTATTTTCCGGCTGGTTTTCCTGCCAGGAATTTAGCTGCCTCGATGGCACCTTTTCCGAATACGGCTTTAGAATATGCGGTATGCTTGAACTCAATGACTTCATCAGGGCCTGCGAAGATGATCTCGTGCTCGCCCACGATGGTGCCGCCGCGAACTGCGGAGATACCGATCTCTTTGTCAGGTCTCTGCTCGCGTCTCTGGCTGCGGTCATATACATAAGTGTACTGGTTGTCCATAGCCTCATTCAGGCTGTCAGCCAGAGCCAGTGCGGTTCCGCTTGGTGCATCCAGTTTCAGTCTGTGATGCTTCTCCACTACCTCCATATCAAAACCGGCGGTGGCAAATACCTTTGCTGCGTCCTGAAGGAGCTTCATAAGAGTGTTGATACCAAGGGACATGTTAGCGGAACGAAGGACTGCTACCTTCTCAGATGCTGCCTGAACACCTGCAAGCTGTTCCTCTGTAAGACCTGTGGTACAAAGTACTACCGGGATCTGTTTCTCCACGCTGTATGCAAGAAGAGCATCGGTAGCTTTTGGGGAAGAGAAGTCGATGATAACATCTGCTTCCACATCGATTGCAGCTGCGGATGTAAATACCGGATAACTGCATTTTCCATTATCGACGATGTCGATACCTGCTACGATCTGTGCATCCGGATCTTTTTCCACAAGTCCGGAAATGGTCTGGCCCATGTATCCACAGCAGCCGCTCATAATAATCTTTACCATGTGTATATCTCCTGTCTGTTATTCTGATCAGTCAACTACTTTGATGCCGAAATCCACCATAGCTTTTTTAAGAACAGCCTTGTTAGCATCCTCCATCTCGGAGAGAGGCATACGAAGCGGTCCAACTTCCATTCCCATAAGGTTCAGGGCAGCTTTTACAGGGATCGGGTTAACCTCGCAGAACAGTGCGTTGATAAGCGGAATAGCATCCAGCTGGATCTTCTGTGCGCCTGCGATATCTCCCTCCAGGAATTTCATAACCATGTCGTGGGTCTCTTTTGGAGCCACGTTGGAGAGAACGGAGATTACGCCAAGACCGCCAAGGGAAAGAACAGGAAGTACCTGATCATCATTTCCGGAGTAGAGCTCAAGGCATCCGTCTGCCATGGACATCATTTTTGCGATCTGGGAAAGGTCGCCGCTGGCAGCTTTGATACCAACGATATTCTTTACATTTTTAGCAAGTGCTACAGCGGTAGCAGGCTGAATGTTGCAGCCGGTACGGCTTGGAACATTATACATGATGATCGGAGTTTCCGGAACGGACTCTGCGATTGCGGTATAATGTGCGATCAGGCCTTTCTGTGTAGCTTTATTATAGTAAGGAGTCACGATGAGAAGTGCATCTGCACCGTAGGAAGCAGCTTCCTGAGACATCATGATGGCTGTCTCTGTACAATTGGAACCGGTACCTGCAATGACAGGAACACGTTTTGCAACTTTATCGATGGCAAACTTAATAGTTTTCAGATGTTCTCCATGGGTCATGGTAGAAGATTCACCGGTGGTTCCGCAGATGATGATGGCATCGGTGCCATTGGCGATCTGGAATTCCAGAAGCTCTTCCAGTTTCTCATAGTTCACTTTTCCGTCTTCATGCATTGGCGTGACAATTGCTACACCTGCTCCTTTAAAAATAGCCATTTGTTTTCCTCCCTTATTCTTCTGTAATACTTATACTGTCTCTGTCTGTCAGTTCTTCTAATGTCAGTGTTGAAATACAATCCACGTATGGACGAAGTTCCTCCGGCATTTTGCGTCCGGTCATGACAATGTGCATGTGCTTTCCTCTTTCCAGGATCTCTGCCACATTTTCCACTGTGACCAATCCGTAGTCGAACAATCCAAGTATCTCATCAAGCACCAGAAAATCGCAGCTTTCAGTGGTCACAACCTTATGTGCAAAATTCATTGCATTCATAATGTTGACGTTCTCCTCCTCTTTTTGCTCGTCGTTCAGGTCACAGTAGCATTCGCCATGTTTATCAAAGCGGAATATCTTGATGTCCAGATTATCCAGTTCTTCAAGCACATCCAGCTCGCGGCGTTCCTTCCCCTTAAGAAACTGGATGATGATCACACTTTCTCCCTGGGCTGCAGCTTTCACGCTCTGCCCAAGAGCCATTGCGGTCTTGCCTCGTCCACTGCCGCAATAAACTTCTGTTAACTTTCTTTCCATAATAAATCCTCAATTCCAAATGCGTTTCTGCCGGGGTCCATATTTTCGGACACACAAAAAAAGCCAGAAAGCCCACTGAATTGTCTTACATATTACATCAGTTTTTTCAGAAATGCAATCCCATTTTCATTCTCGGGAACCGGCTCTATAGATTTGAGATTCATGACCGACACTTCATAGGCTGTCCGGGTCTCTGTTGCCTCATTCTCCAGTTTCTTTGTGTATTCTCTGCTCTGGATCCTGCCTCTTATCAGGATATGGCTTCCCACCTCTAAAGAATAGGCAAGTCTGGCTTCCTTCTGCCAGCAGATACAGGGGATATAGTCGGCCTCAGCATGGAACCGGTTCACTGCCAGCAGAAGGTCTGTGATCTCCTTATTAAGCGGAGTCTTTCTGTACTGGGGCGGTCTGCAGATATATCCATCCAGCAGGATCTGATTTCGCGGCAGTGTTTTGCGCTCCACCGGAAAGAACATGGTTCTGGCCTGTACATATAGACGCAGATGGTGCTCCGAGCCGGTGCGCTGGTTGTAGGAATGGAACTGACCGCGGATCTCCACGATCTTTCCTATATAGCATGCGGCCACATCTATGGTCCTGTCTGAAAATAGGACCGGTATTTTGTCCACATGGTCATTGCCCCTTTTTACCTCCACCACGGTGGAATAATAGTTCACCTTCCCGTTTCCATACTGCCGCACCGGCGGTTTGCCGATCTTTCCCCGGACCGACACAAGATTGCTCTGCGCCGTTCTTTCTATATAATCAGTCTTTCGTTCTATGTAATTACTCCTTCGTTCCATATGATTATCCTCTCTTTCCTTATGCCTGCCTCTCTGCCGTGCCGTAGAAAGCAGGGCAGAGAAAGCCTCATTTATATCTTTATGCAGACTCCGTGGGATTATGCATAAAATCAGAAAATAATTGTTTCCGCCCTCTTGTAATCTGGAATAAATGTGGTAAACTGTCTTTCTGGAAAAAAGTATGAACATGAAACATATAATAGGAAGGAATTATTTTATGAATATGAAGCGCGAAGATGTACGTAATGTAGCAATCATTGCCCACGTAGATCACGGCAAGACCACACTGGTAGATCAGCTCCTTCGTCAGAGCGGTGTTTTCCGCGACAATCAGGAAGTTCAGGAACGTGTCATGGACTCCAATGACATCGAACGTGAACGAGGCATTACCATTCTCTCTAAAAATACAGCCGTTCACTATAACGGCGTAAAGATCAATATTATCGACACCCCAGGCCATGCCGATTTCGGCGGCGAGGTAGAGCGAGTTCTCAAAATGGTTGACGGCGTTATCCTTCTGGTAGACGCTTTTGAGGGCGCTATGCCGCAGACCAAATTCGTTCTCCGTAAAGCACTGGAATTAAATCTCCACGTGATCGTCTGCATCAACAAGATCGACCGTCCGGAAGCACGTCCGGATGAGGTCATTGATGAAGTTCTTGAACTTCTCATGGATCTGGATGCCTCCGATGAGCAGCTGGACTGCCCATTCCTCTTTGCATCCGCAAAGGCCGGCCACGCTGTATTAAGTCTGGATGATGAGCCGGTAAATATGGCACCTCTTTTCGATACCATCCTGAAATACATCCCTGCTCCGGAAGGTGATCCGGAGGCAGATACCCAGGTACTTATCAGCACCATCGACTACAACGAGTACATTGGACGTATCGGTGTAGGAAAAGTGGAGAACGGTACCATCGCAGTCAATCAGGAGGTCACCCTTCTGAACCATCATGACGCTTCCAAGCGCATGCGCGTGAAGATCGGCAAGCTCTACGAGTTCGACGGTCTGAACCGTATTGAGGTAAAAGAGGCTTCCGTAGGTTCCATCGTAGCCATCTCCGGAATCACAGAGATCCACATCGGTGATACCCTCTGCGGCGGCGAGAATCCAACCGCCATCCCATTCCAGAAGATCTCCGAGCCTACCATCGCCATGAACTTCCTGGTAAACGACAGCCCTCTTGCAGGTCTGGAAGGAAAATATGTCACCTCCCGTCACCTTCGTGACCGTCTCTACCGTGAGCTGAATACCGACGTATCCCTCCGCGTAGAAGATACCGACACCACCGAGTGCTTCAAGGTATCCGGCCGTGGTGAGCTTCACCTCTCCGTCCTCATCGAGAACATGCGCCGTGAGGGCTTTGAGTTCTCCGTAAGTAAACCTGAGGTTCTCTATAAGCAGGATGAGAAGGGCAAACGCCTGGAGCCAATGGAGCTGACCTATATCGATGTTCCTGAGGAATTCTCCGGTTCCATCATCTCCAAGCTCAGTGAGCGCAAGGGTGAGCTGCAGGGAATGAGCACCGCCAGCGACGGCTCCGTCCGCCTGGAGTTCTCCATCCCATCCCGCGGTCTCATCGGTTTCCGCGGCGACTTCCTCACCTCCACAAAGGGTACCGGCGTTATGAACTCCATCTTTGACGGCTATGCACCTTTCAAGGGCGAGTTCCAGTACAGAAAACAGGGATCCCTCATCGCCTTTGAGGCAGGTGAGTCCGTAACCTACGGTCTCTTCTCCGCACAGGAGCGCGGAACCCTCTTCATCGGACCTGGTGAGAAGGTATACAGCGGTATGGGCATCGGCCAGAACGGTAAGGCAGAGGACATCGAGCTGAATGTCTGCAAGACCAAGCACCTCACCAACACCCGTTCCTCCTCCGCAGATGAGGCACTGAAGCTGACTCCTCCAAGAATCTTAAGCCTGGAGCAGGCCATTGAGTTCATCGATACCGACGAGCTTCTTGAGGTAACTCCATCCAGCCTTCGTATCAGAAAACGTATTCTGGACCCACGTGACAGAAAACGTGCGGCATTTAAAAAAGCACAGCAGGGCTGATTATAGGAAAATATTTCAGGTACAGGGAGAAGAAATCCCTGTACCTGTTTTTTTGTCGTATTTCACTAAATTTTAAGATGTTTTTTCGTAAAGAGTATATTGTTTCCTATTTCATTCTCTGTTATAGTGCAAGAGAACCTGATAATAAACATTTTGAATTACAGGAGGTATTTTATGGACTCTATTACCAGTTTTGCAGAGGGACACGGCGCATATGAAAAAGTTTACAAGCTCGGCAAAAAAGAAGGCTCCCCTGTGGAATCCCTGGATGATCTGTTAAAAGCAAAAGGCGAACAGATCGTAGGTGAATATCCTCTGGGTGTTGTACAGATCCCTTCTGAACTGATCGTGGGAACCAAAACCAACGGAAGAAGTTCTGCCCTCAGTAAAAGTTTTTATCCGCTTTTAAAACCCGGCAGCGAGTTTGCCAACAAATGGATCGCCTTATATCGCGCCCACATGGACGAAGGTATCCGTGAGCCTATCAAGGCCTATGAATATATGAATAAATTCTATGTAGAGGAGGGCAACAAGCGTGTCAGCGTGCTGAAATGCTGCGGTGCCGTTTCCATTCCCGGAAATGTCATCCGACTGATTCCACGCCGCACCAATGACCCGGAAAACATGCTCTACTATGAGTTTATTGATTTCTATAACTTATCCGGCATCAACTACATCAGCTTCACCAAGCCGGGCAGCTACGCCCGCCTGCAGCAGCTGGTTGGAAAAAGACCTGACGAACTCTGGTCCGATGATGACAAGCTGGATTTCAGCTCCATCTTTGCCAGATTTTCTCTGGAGTTTGAAGCCATCAAAACCAAAGGCGGTTCCGTTACCCCGGGTGATGCCTTCTTATTCTTCATCGGTCTTTATGATTACAGATCCCTGTTCCAGATGACAACCTCTGAGCTCAAAAAGACCCTTCTGAAAGCCAAAGAAGAGTTCAATCTTCTCCAGACCAGCGAATCTGTGGAGCTTCAGATGACTCCGAACGAGGACAACGGAAATGCCCTCAACAAGACCATCAACAAAACCATAAATAAAGTACTTACGGACCTGATCCCATCCACCAGACAGACGGTAGCCTTCATCCATCAGAAGACTGCAGAGACCTCCGGCTGGACCTACGGCCATGAGCTGGGCCGCCTGCATCTGGATGAAGTATTTGCAGATGAGATCGAGACCGTCAGCTATTTCAACGCCACCGAGGAAAATGCCGATGCGCTTCTGGAGCAGGCTATTGCCGCCGGCGCCGACATCATTTTCACCACCGCGCCGCCGCTTCTTAAGGCCAGCCTGAAAGCAGCCCTTGAGCATCCGAATGTAAAGATCCTCAACTGCTCTCTGAATGCTTCCCATAAATCCATCCGTACCTACTATGCGCGTATGTACGAGGCTAAGTTCCTTATGGGAGCCATTGCGGGTGCCATGTCCGTAAACGGAAAAGTCGGCTACATTGCAGACTATCCAATCTATGGAATGACGGCCAACATCAATGCCTTCGCTCTCGGTGCCAAGATGGTAAATCCTAAGGCGAAAGTATATCTGGAATGGTCCACCTTAAAAGACCAGAACATTGCGGAGAAATTCTCCAACAACAATGTCACCTACATTTCCGGTCTGGATATTGTTCCTCCTAAGGATTCCAACCGCCACTTTGGTCTCTACCGCTCCAGCGACAGAACCTTCCTGAATCTGGCCGTGCCGGTATGGAACTGGGGAATATTCTATGAGAAAATGATCAATAACATCCTGAACGGAACCTGGAAATTTGATGAAGCTTCCGCTTCCACCAAGGGTCTGAACTACTGGTGGGGCATGTCCTCTGAGATCATCGATGTGATCTGCTCCAGACATCTCCCGATCGGTACCGCCCGCCTCATCGATCTCTTAAAGAACACCATCTGCCGCGGCGAGTTCAACCCATTCTCCGGAATCCTCTACTCCCAGCAGGGTCTGGTACAGAAGGATGCCGAGAGAGTCATGACTCCTGAGGAGATCATCGAAATGGACTGGCTGGCAGAAAACGTAATTGGCTATATTCCAAAAATGGAAGATCTTATAGACCAGGCAAAACCGGTAGTATCCAAATCCGGTCTGGAAAATTCCAAATCATAAAGAATCCCGGACAGCAGGGACAGAAACAGCTTCTGTCCCCGCTGCTCTGATCTTACAGAAAGGCTTACATCACCATGCGAATTTTAGTAGTTGCAGATGAGGAGTCCAAGTATCTCTGGGATTTTTATGAGGATGGAAAATTAAAGGATGTGGATCTCATCCTCTCCGCAGGGGATCTGAATCCCAATTATCTTTCTTTTCTGGTCACTTTTTCCAACGTTCCGGTTCTCTATGTCCGCGGCAACCACGATGACAAATACGAGAAGACCCCGCCGGAGGGCTGCATCTGCATTGAAGATGACATCTATGTCCACGAAGGGGTTCGCATCCTGGGCCTTGGCGGTTCTATGCGGTATAAGCCGGGCGAAAACCAGTACACGGAGCGTCAGATGAGAATGCGTGTCAGAAAGCTCTGGTGGAAGCTTTTCCGCCACAAAGGCTTTGACATCCTGCTCACCCATTCACCGGCCTTGCAGCTCAATGACGGAAGGGACCTCCCGCATCAGGGCTTCCGGGTCTTCCGTGATCTGATGGAAAAGTACAGACCGAAATTCTTCATCCACGGCCATGTCCACATGAGCTACGGAAGACAACATAAACGCTATGACAAATACCAGGACACGCACATCATCAACGCCTACGAGCGCTGCTTCTTTGATTTTGAGGCGGAGGATGTGGAAAATAACCTGACAAGATAAAAAGAAATTCTGTTTCCGTCTGCCTGCTGTCAGGCCAAGCGGATCCGGATTTCTTTTTTTATCGCATATTACTATCATTTGTTCACCTGTCCGAATCCACTTTTCTTTTTATGCTATAATATCCAGAGTTTCAAGGCTTTTCGATTTAAAAAATAACAGATTTAAAGGAGAAGACCTTTTCTGATGCAGAACGATCTCATTTCCTCCCTGGAAAACCAGGAGGAGGACTTAATAGCTTCTATAGATTTAGAACAGCTTTTCCAGAATCCTATTAATCAGTTTGAGTGCCTTACCTGGCCTCACATCAGGATCCTGCAGAATTACCTTTATCCGGAGACCAGAAATATAAACCGAAATCTTCTGGTTACCCCTTATCTTCCCAAGGATTCCGTGTCCCGGCATGAACATACCTATTTTGAAATGATCTATGTCCTCTCCGGCAGCTGTGCCCACCATGTGGAAAACAGCTACTCGATCCTGAATGAAGGCGATTTCATCATCCTTCCTCCGGGGCTCCACCACTATATTCTTCAGGCAGAGAATGCCCATCTTACTCTGTTCATGATCCACCCGGAGACCTTAAAGACACTCTTTCCTTCCCTCACCACAGGTCATGATACCCTGAGCAGCTTTCTCCATGACATCATGTGCAGGGATACACTGAATTACTATCTCACCATCCATACAGACAATCATCCCCAGATTCAGCAGACTCTGCTGGAATTAAAAGAAGAAATGTTCCGCTCCGATGAGTATACCGACCATGTTGCACTCACCACATTCTCCAGCTTTATGCTGAACGTGATCAGAAACAGCAGCCATGCGGAGTTCTCATCATCCGAGACCATAGTGAATCAGGATCAGCAGATCCTCTCCATGATCTACGAGCAGTATGCCACCATTACCCTCAGCCAGCTTGCGGAATCCCTGCATTATTCCATTCCCTACTGCTCCAAGTATCTGAAAAAGAACCTGGGCTGTACTTTCTCGGAACTGATCCAGAAGGTCCGCTTCCAGCAGGCCAGAAATCTTCTTATGAATTCCACCCTCCCGGTGAACCAGATCGGTAAGAACATAGGCTACGAGACACCGGAGAATTTCTTCCGTGCCTTCAAAAAAGTACATGGGGTAACGCCATCTCAGTACCGCAAAAACGTCGGAAAGCAATCTGAAGCAGAATAATTTTTCATCTTAAAAATCTTATAAACAAAAAAATCAGAGGCACGATGACCTCTGATTTTTTTATTTTAAATATTATTTTCAGGAATTATCCTTTTACACTCAGACGAACCAGCGCACGTTTCAGCTTTGCCTCGGCAAGCTTCTGCTCGCGCTCGTCCAGTTTTTTGCTGGCGATGCGGTCTTCTGCTTTTTTCTTGGCTGCTGCGGCACGGTCTGCATCGATGTTCTCCTCCCACTCCCAGGTGGTGGCCATCAGGCTGCACTCACCATTCATCATGGAAAGCATTCCGCCTATGCATGCGGCACTTCTGCGGGTTCCGTCCGGAAGCACAATGTGTGCCTCACCCATACCGAGAGCGGTACAGAAGTTGCAGTGTCCGGCCAGAATAGCCATATCACCGGTGATGCTTCTGCATACAACTCTCTCCACCTGACCCTCAAACATAAGGCCGTCAGGTGTACCGATCTTTAACAGGAAGGTCTTCATAGACAACCTCCTTTACAGATTTTTCGCTTT
>JAGHUU010000314.1 GCA_018064695.1 Candidatus Blautia equi
GCACGAATGAGACCGATGTTGCCCTCCTGAATGAGGTCCAGAAGCTGCATACCTCTGCCCACATATCTTTTTGCAATGCTGACTACAAGTCGGAGATTACACTCGGCAAGACGTTTCTTGGCGAAAGTGCTGCCTTCCTCCATCTGGCGGCAGAGCTCGATCTCCTCCTCAGCAGTGAGAAGAGGGTACTGGCCGATCTCTTTCAGATATAAACGAACCGGGTCATCAATGGAGATACCGTCAACGATAGCGGAATCATCCAGAAGCTCGGAATCCTCGTTTCCATCTATGTTCTCATTTGGTTCATCGCTTTCAAGAAGAACGTCGTCAGACTCCAGAAGAGCGATCTCCTGCAGGGTATCCTCGCTGTCCAGTTCATCGGTATCAATGACCTGGATCTGGAAACTCTCCATATAGCTGATTATGGTCTTCATCATATCGTCAGTAAGATTAAGATCCTTAAAAACTTCTTTAATCTGTCGCTGCTCCAGAATATCCTCCTGAGATTTGGCTACAGCTTTCAGGTCTTCGATTTTTTTCTGAAAATCTTCCTGTTTATTCATACTCATATCCTCGATTCATAAAGTTACCTTGAATAATCTAACAGTATTCAGGTATTTTTTCAAGTAATAAATAAGAAATTTCCCATGGAATTTGCAAAAAATCTGCACAAAAAATTTTTTAGAAAAAAATTCAGTTTTTTCTTTATTAAAATGAAGTAATGAGTTATAATGTTAACGATTTGGGCGAGATGAAGCTCTGTGCTCAAATCGCCTATATAATCATAAGAAAGGATGAAATATCATGGCATTAGTAACAACCAAAGAAATGTTTGAAAAAGCCTACAATGGTGGATACGCTATCGGTGCTTTCAATGTAAACAACATGGAAATCGTACAGGGTATCACTGAGGCAGCTGGCGAGTTAAAGAGCCCTGTAATCTTACAGGTTTCCAAAGGAGCTCGTGCTTACGCTAACCATACCTATCTTGTAAAATTAGTAGAGGCAGCTGTAGCTGAGAACCCAGACATCCCGATCGCTCTTCATCTTGATCACGGCGATAGCTTTGAGCTTTGCAAATCCTGTATCGATGGTGGATTTACCTCCGTTATGATCGATGCTTCCTCCAAATCTTTCGAGGACAACATCGCTCTTACCAAACAGGTTGTAGAGTACGCTCACGCTCACGGCGTAGTAGTAGAGGCTGAGCTTGGAACACTTGCAGGTGTTGAGGATGAGGTTTGTGTAGAGTCCGGTAAAGAGTCCTACACCCGTCCTGAGGAAGTAGAAGAGTTCGTAGACAGAACCGGATGTGACTCCCTTGCAATCGCAATCGGAACCTCCCACGGTGCATACAAATTCACTGCTGCTCAGTGTACCAGAAATGAGAACGGAATCCTTGTTCCACCTCCACTTCGTTTCGACGTTCTGAAGGGATGTATTGAGAGACTTCCTTGCTTCCCAATCGTTCTTCACGCATCTTCTTCCGTACCACAGGAGTTCGTTGCTATGGTTAACCAGTATGGCGGAAGCATGCCAGACGCTATCGGTATTCCAGAGGAACAGCTTCGTGAGGCTGCTAAGCTTGCTGTATGTAAGATCAATATCGACTCCGATATCCGTCTTGCTATGACCGGTAACATCCGTAAATACTTCGCTGAGAACCCATCTCACTTCGACCCACGTCAGTATCTGAAACCAGCTCGTCAGGCTGTTAAAGATATGGTCGCTCGTAAGATCGTTAACGTTCTTGGTTCCGACGGAAAAGCTTGATTAAGCCATAACATCATAAGTAAATAAAGGAAAGCCAGATATACTTTCATAGTTATCTGGCTTTTTTTTATTATGTGTGTTATAATCAGGTATCTTAAAAACAGCATGATAAGGAGGAATGATCATGAAAAAATCTATGAGAAAAATGTTATCTGTCATGTTCTTTGTGTTCAGTATGCTTTTTGTTTTTCCGGTAATGGTAAGCGCTGCTGAAAATTATCTGGTTCCGGAAGCGGACAGCAGAAAATATACAAAAGAAGAGATCAGTGATATGTCCCTTCAGGTTGTATGTTACGCTAAGAATGAGATCTACGCCCGCCATGGCCGTCTGTTTGTATCTCAGGAGCTTTCTGAGTATTTTAATGAACAGTCCTGGTACAAAGGCACTGTCTCCCCTAATAGCTTCAGTCAAAGTGTATTTAATACCAATGAAAATGCCAATATCAGACTTCTTTCTGACAGAGAACATGAATTAAATTCATCAGGATATCCTGTTGATAAAAAAGGTTATAATTTTGATGAAGTCTATGCCTATCTCAACAGATTTGCTGCACCTCCGATCTGGGAAGATTTCGTATACGACAGCAAAAGCAAAACCATCAGCACCAACTGCTTCACTATGAAGCTTCCTGATAACTGGGCAAAGCACGTTAAATATTCCAAGGAATCCGATGACAGCATTACATTCTATTGCTCTGATGTACGTGTTGAGAAGACCGGTTACGGCGGAGTTCTCTGCTCCATCATGCGTGAGATCGATTTTGTAGACCCTGAGACATTCCCGGATGCTGTATATCTTGGATCCTCTCCGGATTTCTATTATTACATCCTGTATCCATCCGATGTACAGTTTGATCCGAACCGCCTGGAATCTGCAAAGATCTACAAGAAGATGTCAAGAAGCACCAACACTATCGAAGATACTTTTGAACTCATCTACTGATGCATGATCTCTTATTATCTTTTGCTTGATACAATTGCATAAATGAGGTATAAAAGAGAAGAACTATGTTCGTCTGATCGCGGACATAGTTCTTCATTTGTGTTTAACGGGAGTTTTTTATGAAAAAATTTAAAAATGCAGATGCATTTCGCGCCGCATTCCCCCGCACACTGCCGGTTATGGCAGGCTATGAAGTGCTGGGTTTCGGCTTTGGTCTGCTTTTACAGAGTAAAGGATACAGCTCCTGGTGGGCGATACTTATGAGCCTTACCATCTATGCCGGAAGCATGCAGTATGTGGCAGTTGATCTGTTAAGTACCGGTGCCGGATTTTTAAGCACTGCGCTTATGACCTTTATGATCAACGCCAGACATCTGTTTTACGGCATTTCCATGCTGGAGCCATATAGAGACACCGGAAAAGTGAAGCCATATATTATCTTCGGTCTTACCGATGAGACATACAGTCTTGTATGCAGCGGAGAAGTGCCTGACGGAGTGGAGAAGAGTGCTTTTTATTTCTGGACCTCTATTTTAAATCAGAGTTACTGGGTAACGGGAAGCGCCCTTGGTGCACTGTTTGGTACGGCGTTGGCCATCAATACAAAGGGAGTAGACTTCTCCATGACGGCGCTCTTTACTGTTATCTTCACCGACAATTTTCTGAATAAAAACAGCAGACTTCCTGCTATAATCGGACTTTGTGTGTCCTTTGTATGCCTGATGATCTTTGGAGCATCCAATTTCCTGATTCCATCCATGATCTTCATCACCATTGCACTTATGCTTTTCAGAAATGTGCTGTCTAAGGAAAGGAGGAGAGAGCATGATCAACACAACACATAGCCTGATCATTATCCTGATCTGCACTGTGGTAACTGCGCTGACCAGATTTCTTCCGTTTCTTTTGTTCCCATCAGGGGACAAGACACCTCAGTCTTTAAAATATCTGGGTGGTGTACTGCCGGGGGCTATTATGGCCATGCTTGTGGTTTACTGTTATAAATCCACAGTGATCTTTACCTGGCCTTATGCACTGCCGGAGATCATTGCAACCGGGGTAGTAGTACTTAGCTACCTGTGGAAAAGAAATACCCTTTTATCCATCGGTGCCGGCACTGTTTTATATATGTTCCTGGTTCAGGTAGTTTTCGTTTGACAGAACAAGGGGCGCAGTCGTATAATCAGTTTGAGAAAATTACAGGGCTTGTAATGTATGATTACAAGCCCTCATTTTTTAATACAAAATATCAATAATGAGTAATTAGGAAAGAGGGAACAGAGTATGCTTAAAAATCCTGAACTTACAAAAAATAAGATCGTCCAGTGGATCAGAGACTACTTTGCAGCAAACGGACCAGCCTGCGATGCTGTAGTAGGTGTTTCCGGCGGCAAGGATTCCAGCGTAGTGGCTGCACTTCTTGCAGAGGCGCTTGGTAAAGACAGAGTAGTGGGTGTTATGATGCCAAACGGTGTCCAGAGTGACATCAGCGACTCCAGAGAGATCGTGGAACTTCTTGGTATTAAAAATATTACGGTCAATATCAAAGCCGGTGTAGACGGCTTATCCGGAGCCATCAATGATGCTTTTAAAGAGGCTTCCTTTGACGCACCGGAGACCCTTTCCCGCGATTCCATGATCAATATGCCTCCTCGCCTTCGCATGAGTACTCTTTATGCAGTAGCACAGGCGCTTCCTAACGGCGGACGTGTAGTAAACACCTGCAACCGCTCAGAGGATTATATCGGATATTCCACCAAATACGGCGATTCCGCCGGAGACTTCAGTCCACTCTGCAATCTGCTTGTACATGAAGTCATCCAGATCGGTGAGGTTCTCGGTATTCCGGAAAGACTTACAAAGAAAGCACCTTCCGATGGTCTCAGCGGAATGACAGATGAGGATAAGATCGGCTTTACCTATGCAGTGCTGGATCATTATGTACTTACCGGTGAGTGTGAGGATGAGGCTACAAAGGCTAAGATCGACAGAATGCACGCGCTGAACCTCCATAAACTCCAGCTGATGCCGGGCTACCAGGTTGGAGAGGACGAGCAGTAATACCATATAGCTGTAAGAATGAACAGAGAGTGACCTTTCTCGAAGCTTCTTCATAGATTTATGAGAAGATATAATGAAAGATCACTCTTTTTTGTTCGTAAGAATATACAATTATTTTCAGGAAAAAAATTGAGGAATGGGTTATCATTTCAAGGAAAGCTGTGTTATAATTTGGTTTTGAATAAGATGAGGACAGGAGACTGTTATGATAAAGAAAAAAAGAAAAAGCTCCTCCTCCAGCGGACTGATGATCGGTCTGGCTGCACTGATCCTTGTGGGCGGCGGCAGTGCCTTCGCCTTTTTTTCCATGCCATCCAGAAACCCGGATGCGCCTTCCAATGAGAAAATCGCAGAGGGTGTCGCGTTTGTAAAGGAACTGGAAAATAAGTCAACTGAGAGTGTGCAGGCCAGCTTCAAGGAAGAAAGGATCAAAGCGGCACTGGAAGAGATGGAATCCGAAGATTTTAATGTGTGGGCACATTTTGGAAATATCGTTATGATGGGTGACTCCAGAACCAAGGAGTATGCCCACAGTGAGTTTGTGGAATCCAGACGTGTCATGGCGGAGGACGGTGATACCATTCTCAATATTACAGAATATCTGGATACCCTTCAGGATCTGCATCCTGATTTTATCATTATGCAGTATGGTGTAAATGATATGGAGAACTACGATGTATGGCCTACGGTAGATATTTACTGGGATGCCTTTAAGCAGCGAATTGACCGTGTGCAGGAGGTTCTTCCTGACAGCACTATTTTTGTGCAGTCTATTTTACCTTGTATTGAGCCTGAGCTTTCCCGCCTTGCCTGCAGAAGAGAGATCCCTGCCTGGAACGAGGCCCTGAGAGGCTACTGTGATGAGGCCGGCATTCCGTTCATCGATGTGACAGCTCTGGCGGAACAGTATGATTCCTATTATGAGCCGGACGGCATGCACTTTATTGCAAGCTTCTATCCATTCTGGGCCAAGAAACTGCTTTCGGAGGTAGTAACATATGAAAATTAAGGGTTATTCACCTCTGTTATTTTTAAGGGTGATCCTTGTGATTGCCCTGCTTGTCATCATGGTACGCACACAGTTCGCGGAAAAGAACAGCAGCGTGTCTGTGGAGACCATGGAAGCTAAGATCATGGCTGTTGTGGATGCGGGCAACATGATGGAAAAAAGCACCAACCGTATGTTTAAAAAGTTTTACGGACTGAACGCCGGCGATTACGACGGTGTGGTTTTCTATAAGCCGGTTTCCGGTATGAATGCGGAGGAGATGGTGATCATTCGCCTTGCCGACAACAGTCAGGCTGAGGCGGCTGTACAGGCCATTGAGCAGCGTCTCGCTTCCCAGAAGAACAGCTTAGAAGGCTATGGCGTGGAGCAGACTGCGCTTCTCAATCAGCCAGTACTCCAGTCCCATGGAAATTATGTATTCTATATTGTGCATGAGAAGGCAGCGGATGCCGGAAATGCC
>JAGHUU010000281.1 GCA_018064695.1 Candidatus Blautia equi
ATTGAATCAGGAAAGATCAAAGTCTTTATGGACAGCCTGAACATGAATCTGGATAAGCTGAAGCAGAACATGGTTCTGGAAAACCTGAATGCCAGACTGCGTGACCTTTACACCAGAGATTCCCTGACCGGCCTTTATAACCGTTTCGGTTTTGAGGAGGAAGGCGTACAGGTCTTCAATGATTGTAAAAAACGAAGAAAACCAATGGTTCTCATGTTCACAGACATCAACCGCATGAAGGTGATCAACGACTATTATGGTCATTTACAGGGCGATGTAGCTATTAAGACCGTGGCGGAGGCCATCAAGCGCAGTATTCCAGAGCATTGGCTTGCCATCCGCTTCGGAGGCGATGAATTCCTGGTAGTGGGCCAGTGTGATGATGAGAATGAGATCCTCTCTGTAAAAGCAAATATCACTGAAAATGCTCAGGAGACCAGCCGTAAGATGTCCTATCCGTTCTATCTCAGCATCAGCTGCGGATACATGCACTTTATCCCGGAGGGAGAACGAACTCTGGACAGCTACATCATGAATGTAGATGAAAAAATGTATGACATCAAAGCGGATATGCATAAGAATGACACAGAGCTTCGCGCCTTTGTGGACCGCTGCAAGAAAAGCCGTTTTAACTGAATCTTAAATTCAATAATAAAGGGACTGTTATCACAAACAGTCCCTTTTGTTATGCTTATTTATATATTGATTATCTGAGAATAAAGGAAGCCTCGTACAGCTGATCCACCATCATCTCGTATCCGATGCGGTAGATATCTCCGCCCTTCGCGCCTTCTTTTGCGTAGCCGCGGATCGATTCCCAGTCGGTATTGCCCATGAAATCGCTGCCGTGGATCATCATGGAGAGCTCGGCAATGGAGATGGCCAGATTCATATCTGCGGAATTCTTTTCTGCCTTCTCATTCATAACTGCATAGCTTTCGGTTACAGAAGTGTCTGCAGCAGGCTCTTTATAGTTGATGGATACAGTCAGGAGCTCCTCGGAAGCGGCTGCTTCGGTGAGGGCACCGGTGGTCTGATATTTTAAGCCGCTCTCAGGCTGCTCGCCGCTGTTGTCGGTGTTTCGAACCAGCTCGTAGAGCAGGGTAACCTGTGCACCGGCACCTACTTCGCCGCCGTCCACGCTGTCGTTCTGGAAATCATCGTCAGCCACGTCGCGGTTCTCATAACCGATGAGGCGGTACTCAGATACCTGTGCAGGATTAAATTCAGCCTGGAATTTTACATCTTTTGCTGCGGTAACGGTGGTCTGTTTCTGGTTTTCAATGAGGACATGCTGTGCCTCGTCCAGACAGTCGATGTAGAAGTAGTTTCCGTTTCCGGCGTCTGCAATGCTCTCCATGTTGTCATCGGAGTAGTTGCCGCTGCCAAAGCCTAAAACAGTGAGGAAGATGCCGGTCTCTTTTTCCTCAGTGATCAGGTCAGTGAGGCCGGAGTTGCTGGTGATGCCAAGGTTCATATCGCCGTCGGATAAGATGAAGACGCGGTTGTTTCCGTCCTCCACAAAGTTTTTCTCTGCCAGCTCGTAAGCTGCGGTGATGCCGCCGGAGCCGTTTGTTCCGCCGTATGGGACGATCTCATCCAGAACGCTGCAGATCCTGTCGAAATCATTTCCCGGGCAGCTGTCCAGTGCCACATAGGAATCACCGGAGTAGGTAACGATGGATACGCTGTCCTCCTCGGTCAGGGTGTAGGAGAGAAGCTTGATGGAGCATTTTGCAAGGGCGATCTTTTCTGCGTAATCCATGGAACCGGAGGTATCCAGAAGGAAGGTGAAGTTGTTTCCCTTATAATCCATCTCTTCCTGGTTGGCCTGAACGGTCATGAGCAGCAGGTCATTCTCAGCATTCCACGGGCATCCGGTCAGCTCATACTGCACGGAGAACTTGCCGTCGGAGCGGTTCTTCTCATCAACGGTGTAATCAAAGTAATTCAGCAGCTCTTCGGTTCGCACTGCGCCGCCCGGAATATTGTCCAGACGGTAGTTGTCGTTGATCATACGTCTCAGGTTACAGTAGGAACCGGTATCTACATCTGCGGCAAAGGTGGAAAGGGGATCGGTAAGAACCTTTGTAAAGCCTTTTTCTTTCAGCGCAGCGTACTCCTCAGTGTTAAAAGGATACATATAAGATGCATCCATATAAGATGCTTCCATCATACCGACCTCCGGGACTGCAGCCTTGCTCTCGGACTTGCTGCTGAAAGTTGGTTTTACCATGGAATAAAGGAAATCGCCGATAAAGGAATCGGATGCGCTTTCTTCCACACAGGCATCCTCCGTGACAGCGTACTCGATGCTTTCCTCATATTCATACCAGCCGTAGCTGTCGATCTCTTCCTGCAGTTTTTTCTTCAGCTCCTCCAGCTCGTCCTGTGGGATGACCTTCTGCTCTGCGTAGATCATAGAGCAGGTGTTCAGTAACATGCCTGCGGTAAGGGTAGCTGCCATTGCTTTCTTTAACATTTTTCTCATGATTTTTATCCTCCATAACAGAATTTGTTTATTTTTTGGTGTTCTGTCTTATAGGTGTCAGGGAAAATGTGTTTTGTTGCATGAAAAATAAAAAAATTTTATTTTTATAAAAACCTTTTTTTAAAACACTTTGATAAAGCTGTGTTTTCCGTTTGCGGACTCGTAGACACGGATCTCGCAGTTGTGTGGTTTGGGGCGCCACTTGATGCCTTTTGGCGCATCCTCCAGATAGCCGCAAAGAGCCCGGATGATTCCGCCGTGGCAGACGATCAGGAGATTTTCGTAATCCTTATTCTCGATCTCCTTCAGGAAATCGGAGCTTCTCTTTACCATGGAGGAGATGGTCTCCACAGATTTTGGGGCCGGGAAGATCTCCGGCAGAGCCCAGTAGAGGGTCATAGGGATGCCCATGGCGTAGTAGCTCTTTGCTTCATACTTTCCAAAGTCGGTTTCGATGATGCGGGGATCGATCTTTACCTCTGACCGGTCCACCTTTGCAATGAGGGAAGCGGTCTCAATGGCGCGGTCCAGGGGACTGGCGTAGACGGCATCAAATTTAATATCTCCGATTCTTGCTCCGGCTTCGGCAGCCTGGGCTCGGCCGGTCTCGTTTAACGGCTCGTCCGTAAGCCCCTGCATCAGTTTCTGTTTATTTAAACGGGTCTGCCCGTGTCTGGTGATCCAGATATTCATAGAAGAAACTCCTTTATGTCTGTTTTTCTCATCATAGCATTTTCCGGTATTGTTGTTAAGCAGAATAGCGGATGCCCCTTGTATTTTATCTCTTTAAAAAATATAATGGGAATACATTGTTGTTTTAAATTCAGGAGGAAATACATGAACCAGTTTACCAGATTTGATCTGCCTTTATGTATGGTGGTGGAAGAAGATGTGTTTAGCCATGTGGATGAGACCATTGCCGGCTACCTGCCGGAGATCAGGGGCAAAAAAACCATCATTGCCACAGACAACTTTCTGCGTACCAACTATGCAGACACTTTAAATGAGATCAGCAGCGATTTCGGCGACGCCGAGATCTACGAGGTGGCGGATGCCACTTATGATATTGCCGCAGCGCTGGCAAAATATATATGCATGAACGGCATCAAGGTCATCATCGGCTTTGGCGGTGGAAAGGTTCTGGATACCGCCAAATATGCAGCTTACGTGAGCAAGGCCGTTTATATCAGTCTCCCGACTACCCTCAGCAACGATTCTCTGGCATCTCCTTTTGCCGTGCTGGAGATGGAGAACGGCGGCCGCATGACGCTCTCCTGCAAGATCCCTACCGGAATTCTTGTGGATACAAAGGTCATTGCAGCGGCACCTAAGTCCCAGATGCTCTCCGGCATTGGTGATACCATAGGAAAATATACAGCCGTTTACGACTGGAAGCTGGCGGCTAAGGATGCCGGCACTCCAATCGATGACTTTGCTTACTCCATTGCATGGATGTGCTACGACAGCGTGGCTCACTGCGATGAGACAGATCTGGACAGTCCG
Source organism: Candidatus Blautia equi (assembly GCA_018064695.1). Lineage (GTDB taxonomy): Bacteria > Bacillota > Clostridia > Lachnospirales > Lachnospiraceae > Blautia_A > Blautia_A equi. The sequence continues at coordinate 3,995 of JAGHUU010000281.1, forward strand.
GAGCTTGTCCGCATTCTTTCAAGAGCCCTGGTTATGGGCGGACTGGCCATGGAGATCGCAGGCTCCTCCAAGCCAAGCAGCGGCAGCGAGCACTTATTTGCCCATGCGATAGAGGAGTACCATCCGGAACTCCGTATCTCCCATGGTCTTGCTGTGGCACTTGGATGTGTGGGCGCAGCCATGTTCCAGGGAAGAGATGAGAGAAAGATCATTGATGTATGTAAGAAGTTCGGACTGAATCTGGACCCGGCTGCTTACGGAATTGATAAGGACCTTTTTGCAGAGCTCTGGATGCGTGCACCGGAGACCCGCCCGGACCGCGTGACCATCTTAAGCAAATCCAGCATTGACAGAGCATGGCTGGATCAGGTTTACGAGCGCATGCAGGGATGAGAATCATTCCTTATCAGATGAGAAATATTCATTATTTATAGAAAGAATCAGATATACAGGAGATAGAAAAATGGAATTTAAGAAAATCGCACTGATCGGTGCAGGTGCAGTGGGCGCATACTTTATTTACGGATTTGCAGAGCGCGAGGACCTTTCTTTCTGCGTAGTGGCAGAGGGCGAGAGAGCAGAGCGCCTGAAAAAAGACGGCGTGATCATCAATGAAAAGACCTACCGTCCGGTGATCAAAACCGCTGAGGAGGCGAAAGGCGCAGATCTGCTTTTAGTATGTACCAAATATCAGGGGCTTCGCGGCACTCTGGATATGATCGAGACCATCGTGGATGACCACACCACCGTCATCAGCCTTCTGAACGGCATCGACAGCGAGGAGATCATTGCCGGGAGAATCGGCGCAGAGCATCTGGTTTACTCCGTTATGCGTATTTCCTCCGAGAGAAGAGACGGAAAGATCCGCTTTGTACCGGAGACCACCATCGGTGTCAGCGTGGGAGAGAAGGGCATTTATGAGCAGACCGAGCGCGTAACAGCATTCCTTGATCTCATGAAGAGCGCCAACCTGAAATGCTTCTTTGAGAAGGACATCCTTTTAAATCAGTGGGGCAAGTATTCCATGAATATCATCTACAATCTGCCGCAGGCTATTCTGGGCGTGGGCTTTGGCGCATATTATGACAGCGAGCATGTGGCTAAGATCCGCGATACCATGTTTGAAGAGGTATGCAAAGTGGCGCAGGCGGAGGGAATCAACCTCACCACCCAGGGCGACTGGAGAAGCGCCTGCGTGAAAAAAGCCAGATTTTCCACCCTGCAGGATCTGGATGCCGGAAGACATACAGAGGTTGAGATGTTCGCAGGCACTCTGGTGAAGCTGGCTAAGAAGCACGGCCTTGAAGCACCGTTCTGCGAGTTTGCTTACCATGCCATCAAAGCATTAGAAGAAAAAGGCGACGGTAAATTTGCATATTAACTGGTATACAGACAGGTTTTTACAGGTTATAATAAATCTATGGATATCAAAGAGCATCCCTTTGTGTGACCGGGATGATCGGGAAACAACAGCAGATTATAAGATTATGGGAGGTTTACTATGGCAACTAAGAAATTAGCCGGAATGATCAAAGACGCAAGAACCAACGCCGGACTCAGTCAGGAGAAGCTGGCATCCATGGTTCCGGGACTCACCGCTTCTGAGGTAAGCAAGGCCGAGCACGCAGAGATCGATCTCAGCCAGGAGGAGTTAAAAGGCATCGCAAAAGCCACCGGCGTAACACAGAAATCCCTGCTTGAGGCAGCAGGATACGTAAAACCGGCAGCTAAGACTACTACCACAGGTAAGACTTCCACTGCAAAAACCGGCACCGCAGCTAAAACAAGTACCGCAAAAACCAGCACTGCAAAGACCAGTACTTCAAAAACAAGCACCGCTAAGACCAGCACCGCAAAAACTTCCACCAGCGGAACTTCTGAGAAGCTCACCGCTACAGAGAAGAAGCTTGTGGATCTCTACCGCGCAGCAGACAGCAATACCAAAAAACAGGTTATGGCTATCTTAAAAGGAGAGACCCCGGAGGGCGGCGACATTCTTTCCACCCTCATCGGATCCCTGATGAAATAATTGCTTATAAAAAGTGGGCCAAAGGGACAGGGGCCAGGGTGATTTAAAATTAACCCGGGGCCGGTGCCCCTGTGCCCCATTATATAAAAAAATATTTTAAAAGGGGTGCGCGGTGGGGGGGAAGTATGTGGCCGCCCACCCGGGGGGCTGCGATTTAAATAAGCAGAA
>JAGHUU010000068.1 GCA_018064695.1 Candidatus Blautia equi
ACGAGATCCACTCCTTACGTAAACTTAGGCGCGAAGGCTCTCCTGAGCGTCTTAGTTGGAGTTAGGAGTTTGAAAATCTGTAGCGCAGCGGAAGATTTTCAGCCCAAAGTCGCAAAGCGATTTTGGGGTTTCCTCTTTCCTGGCTGGGCGTTGCCGGGGTATCCCGGACTGAGCACTGCTCCTGTCTGGTTGCGTCCCTTTATTCACAAAACTTACAATTCAGCCACATCCAACATAGGCATAAAATCATCGGTGTCAGACGCTATTTTTCCGCCGAAAGCTTCCAGGTAAATCCCCATAACCTTCTGCATCATAACGCGATCCTCTTCCGCGTACTCGAAGAGATAAACATCCTTAAATCCCATCTCCTCCAGAATCCCATAATCCTCCTCATAAAGATCCTCCCTGAGATTCTCAAACGTAATCGTCCTCTCATTCTCCAGCGTAACCTCCAGAATATCGATCTCCGGCCAGATCTCCAGCGCATCCGGCGCCACAAAATCCAGCTTCTCCATCAACGCTCTCGCAGAAGTCTCCTGCGGCATCAGATACAAAAACGTCTTATAAACCGGCTCCACTTTCTTACTAACCGGCACCATCTTCTGCACTTTCTTCTTATCCTTACTCATCAAAAGATCCTCCTCATCCAAACAAAATAAAAATCACTTTCTGTAAATAAACCTCTCACCCAATCCGGTAATATGACACTTAGCCGCCGGATCCATCTCCCAGAGGATCTGCACAAACCGAAGCGGATCCACCGTATTATCCATAACCATATCATAATGGGTAGGAATCGTCATATCCACCTTCAGAACACAGGCGAGCGTAGCCGACTCGATCATATCCAGATTCCCAATACAATTTCTGGCAGTCCTGAAAAAATCCCCTCCGTTGATAGGCGGGAAGAAAAGATCCGTTTTCGGAAGCCCTTTCAGATCCTCAAACAGCTGATCCGTGAGATAAGTATCCCCCATATGCAGCAAGCTCACATCCCCCATAACCATCTGATAACAGAGGGCCAGATCAAACCCATTCTCATCCTGCTCATGCACCGGATGCGCAGCCGAAACCGGATACACAGAAAGACCCGGAAGCTCCATCTTCTCACGCGCCTTCAGGCACACAATACGATCCTCCGCAATACCATTCTCAAGAAGCAGCTCCCTGTAAGCCGCAGGAATTACAAACTTCGTATGCTCATTCCCTTTTGCAATTCCCACCAGAGTAGGCACTGCCAGATGATCCGCATGACCATGGGTGCAGACAATAAAATCCGCCTCCACCTGCTCCGGCTCAAAAGGCCAGCGATACCATCTTCTGGTCTCCCCGTCCTCAATGAGATCATTCAGCAGCGGATCAATATACACCACCGTATCCTGATTCTTATAAACAAAGCCGCACTGCCCTAAATGCCACAGTGCCACCTCATCCTTATCTGTCTTCGTCTCTCTGATCTCCTTCAACAGAGCCTCGCCCTGCTTACACCATTTTCTAACGATCATATCCCATCATCCTTTCTCCGGGGTCAAAACAATACCTGAAAAGATAATAACACAGAATTCCCCTCCCCGCATCTCCATCCTGCCACAAAACATTCCGAAAATTGTCTGTTTTTAGACTCTCTTTTGTTTTCTTTAAGTAATTTTATAAATTGATTAGAAATTAGACAAAATTTCCTCACAATTATCCGTTATGATATAACCATCTTAAGAAACAACAAGTTCTTAAGACAACCTCTTTCCTTTCCCTAAAAATATATAAACAAATACCGTTGTCGCTGACAAGACCGTCGTGCTGACAGCGGTTTTTGTTTTACAAAAATAATTATAAAAAACACTTGACAAAAAACAACTTACCGAGTATTATACTATTTGTTGCGAAGGTAATCGCAAAGAGATGTGCGTTTAGCTCAGCTGGATAGAGCGTTTGGCTACGGACCAAAAGGTCGGGGGTTCGAATCCTCTAACGCACGCTTTAAGGAAGATCGTAAAGATCTTCCTTTTTTTATTTCTTATTTTCAAATCCCATTTATCCGCATAAAAAAACGGGGACAGTAACTGTCCCCATTTCTATTATCTTCCACCTTTTTTAGACTGCTTATCCTTATACATCTTCTGATCTGCCAGGCGGATCATCTGATCCAGAGAAAGCTCTCCATCCGGATTCGCAACATGGCCAAGGCTCACATCCAGCGGAAGCGGCAGATTTCTGCTCTCACTGTAGGCTTTCAGATACTCCTTCAGTTTCTTTTCTCCCTCCAGAAGCTCATCATCATTGTCATAAGAACCAATGACCAGGAATTCATCTCCGCCCATTCGCACCTGAATGGTCTCCTTAGGAAAAGCATAGGTAAGACCGTTTGCTATGCCATGGATGGCCTCATCGCCCACCTCATGACCATAATTGTCATTATAGACCTTCAGCTTATCCAAATCCAGGAAGATGGCATAGACCCTTCTGTTCTCTCTCTCATAAAAGGCCTTGGCGATCTTCTCATATCCGAAGCGGTTATACATGCCTGTCATGGCATCACGCACATAGAGCTCCTCCAGCCTTGTGTTGGCTCTCTGGAGATCCGCATGCTGACGAATTCCCTCAAGGCCCAGACAGATACTCTCCATGAAGGTTCTGTGGTCTACCACGTTCTTCCATTCATCGGAATAGAAAAGAACACAGTAGCCAAAATTAACGGTTCCAAAATGTAGTGGGGAAAAGAGGAAAACATTGTGTCCCTCGCACCAGTTCTCCGGAACCAGTGTCTCGCTGCGCTTTAACGTCATGGTGTCATTCTCTGTATAGGCAATGAATTCTTCATCGTAATCCATCTTGGCATCAATACTCTTTGTAAAGAGCGTGGCATTGAGGCAGATGGCCATCTTTCCAAGTCCGCCGGTCTCTCTGCAGAGAGCCAGACGTCTCTGAAAGTCTTCTATATTCTTGCTGCCGCAGAGCAGCTTTCTGCTTCTTCTCTCAAAAGCACGCATGGTATCATCCATGAGCTTCTGTGAGTGTACTGCCATCAGATCTTTATGGAAATCTCTCTCCTTCTGGCAGCATCCGCAGCTCTCATTGATGCGGAGTCTCTGGCCCTTAAAATAAGTGCGCCCCTCATCCTTTCCATCGATCATATCCAGGATCTGGGTTACACTGTCATAACCGATCTGATCCCAGCATCTGTCGATACTGGTGATGGATGGATAGTACTCCTGACCATCGCGGATATTGTCAAAGCCGGTGATCTTGTAGTCCTTTGGTGCCAGGTAGCCGTCCTCACCCGCCGCTGTGCAGTAGCCGAGTGCCATGTTATCGTTGGCGCAAACCACGGCATCCGGGAGATGAAGGCCTTCCTTCTTGAAGGTCTCATAGGCGGTCATACCGTCCTGCTCGCGGAAGGAATAGTTTCTTACCCTGCGCTTATCCACAGTCAGTCCGTAGTCTCTCAGGCAGTCACAGAAAGCCTGATAACGCTCACGGTTCTCTTTATGCTCCTCAGGGCCTCCCACAAAGTTGAACACTTTACAGCCGTGTACCTTAATGAGATGCTCCACCAGCTCATATTCTGCTTTATAATTGTCGGTTCCTATGGTAGGTACATTGTCAAACTTAAGTTCCAGGCTCAGTACCTTTTTTCCCATACTATGATAAAAACCTGCAAGCTCGTTTACCACAGACTGGTTGCCTACACTGTTTACAGCCAAAAGCACACCGTCGAACTTTTTCACATCCGGCAGTGAATAGATCGCTCTCTCCATCAGATGATATTCGGATTCCAGTGCTTCATCATATGCATTAAAAACATAAAGCTCAGCATCTGCATTCTTCAGTTTTCTCATCATTCCGGAGAGCAAAGTCTGAATATAAGAGTTGTTCCAGGTGCTGGATATCATTAAAATTTTCTTCTTCATCACGATACCTTCTATCTGAACAATACTAGAATAAGTATACGACAATTTTCATAACAAAGCCATCAATATCTTGCTATATGACTGTAAAAATTTGCCCCGTTGTTTTTTTATGCATCCTTCGGTCTGATATTCAGAATCACAATAGCCAGCAGCACCAAAAACACACCGATCCCATTCATAAGAGACATCTTTTCGTGATAGATCAGAATGCCGAAGATGGTAGCCACCACCGGCTCCACTGTGGCCATAATGGCCGCCTTTCCGTTTTCCACCAGCTTCAGACCGCTGGTGTATAAAATATACGGGAGCACTGTGGTGATGATTCCATAAACAGCAGTGTAAACCCCATTTCCGGCATCTGCCGCCCAGAATTCGCCAATTTTACTGAAATCAGCCAGAACCAGCACTGCCGCAAGGGCAAACACAAAGGTATACCAGGTCACCGTAAACGGATGATATCC
>JAGHUU010000238.1 GCA_018064695.1 Candidatus Blautia equi
CGATGCAACAGAGGAGATCCAGGAAGAGCCTGTACCGGAAGCACCTGAAATGCCGGAAGACCTCTTCACCATTACTGAAGAGGATATCGACGAGGCAGAGGATCTTTTCCCTGTAACCGAGGAAGAGTACAGCAGCCTTGAGGATCCTGCAGAGATCATTGTTGAGGAAGTTCCAGGGGAGGAACCTGCAGCAGCAGAGGAGCCTGTATTCGATGCCAAATTCTTCCTTGCAGAGGAGGAGATGGAAACTCTGGATTTCGGAACCTGTTCTTCCGATGAGCCTGTTTATATCTACTATGAGATCAAAAATACCGGAAACCAGCCGCTGCACTTTATCGAGATCAGCCCTGAGCATTTCATGGTACAGGATGTCATGGAAACACTGCTCCCTGGCGAAACTGCAGAACTCTGGGCAGTTCCAAGAACCGGCATCGAACCTGGCACTTATGAGGACGAGATCAAATACATCACTGAAGAAAACACTGACGTAGTATTCACCGCAAAAGCAGTGATCACCGGTGAGGAGGAGATCATTCCGGAAGAGATTCCTGAGGAAACTCCTGAGGACATCATCATTGAGGATCCTGATGCAGAGGACATCGAGGAGATCAGCGACGACGACATCAATCTCATTGGCGAGGACCCAATCCCAGAGCCAACCGAGACTCCTGTTCCAACTGAAACCCCGGCTCCAACCGAGACTCCGGTTCCAACCGAGACTCCTGCACCTGCACCAACTGCAACCCCTGTTCCGGAACCAACCGCAACTCCTGCACCTGCAGGAACCATGACCATCTTAGATGACAGTCTCTCCGTTGATTTCGGCAGCGTTCTGAAAGATACCGCAGTACTTCCTGAATATGTACAGGTTTCCTATGAGACCACAGAAGGCCTTGAGCCAAAGGTAAAAGTACTTTGCAGCAACGGCGCATTTGTAATTTCCAACGAGCCATCCACTGATACCGCGCTTCCGGCAGGAAACGGTTCCTTCAGTTTCATGGTAGCACCGGCTGCCGGCCTTGAGCCATCCGAGTACAACGCAGACATCCAGATCTATCTCATTGGAGAGGAGGATGTCCTTGTAGGAACCATCCCTGTAGAGATCAGCGTGATCGAGGAGATCGTAAACGTTCAGATCGAGCCTAAGACCGTATCCTTCGGAATCGTGGAAGAGGGTTATACCGATATTCCTGAGCAGGTTATGGTAATTACCAATAAAGGTAATATCCCGCTGCAGTTTGTAAAACTCAGAAACGATATGTTCAACTTCAGCCTTGCAACCGATGAGCCGGTTCTTCCTAATGAGTCCGCCATCATCCACATCAAACCTGTGGCAGGTCTTGCAGTTGACGAGCACGTTCAGAACGACGGCGTATACATTATGAAGAACGGTGAGAAGATCCGTGTAGGCGTTATCACCGCTAAGATGACCGTACAGCAGAAACAGTCCACAGAGGCAGTTCTTCAGAGCATCACCGCTCCGGAACCTCTGAAGGGCGTTCCAAGCGGCACAGGCCTTGAGACCATCGGCAAAAAGCTTCCTGTTTCCGTAAAGATCACCACCAGCAAGGGTGAGAAGATCGCAGCAGTTACCTGGAAACTTGCAGAGGTATCCTATAACGCAGCATCTCTGGATGCACAGAAATTCGACATCACCGGAACCGTTACCCTTCCTGAGGGTGTTGTAAACACCGATAACATTCCGCTTCAGACCGCTATCAGCATTGAAGTAAAGGCATACGAGCCAAAGGTTGCTTCCGCTGATAAGAACAAGATCTTAGGTCTGGCAGACGGCCCATACACCACCAGCTCCAGAATCAACTTCAAGGCTGTTGGCGCAGGCATGGACAACGAAGCACCTAAGAAAGGTGATACCAGATACATTCCTGAGAGCTGGTCCGTAGTAAACAGCTACAAGTGGGAGAAAGCACCGTTCACCGCATCCTTCGGTATGGCAAAACCTGGCAACTACACTCTTTCCGTAGTATTCAAACAGCAGAAATATGACGGAAACGCATGGGCAGATACCGGTTCCAAGGATACCAAGAGCATTGCCTTCAGCATCAGTGCTTCCGGCACACCTACTGCAACTCCTGATCCATCCGTATCTCCTGCAGTAAACACCGGTGACGATAACCCAATCGGCATGCTGGTAGGATTACTCGGCGGCGCAGGCGCAGCCATTGCAGCACTTGCTGGCCTTCTGATCTACAGAAGAAAGAAAAAATAATTTAAGATAATGAAAGATGGCCCTGTCTGATTGGCAGGGCCGTTTTTTATGACATATGATTTTGTTAGCACTCAAAGAAAATGAGTGCTAAAAATTATTGACATTCGAGCGGATGTGTATTAGTATAGGCGTTAGTGAAAAGGGCGTGCGGGTTTAGCCGCAAAAGCCTGTATCAATTCCACAAAACAGATCAAAGGAGTGTGAACAGCATGGCTGTAAAACAGGGATCTTTATCCATCAACAGTGACAATATTTTTCCTATTATTAAAAAGTGGTTATATTCCGATCACGACATTTTTGTACGTGAGCTGGTATCCAACGGCTGCGATGCCATCACAAAATTGAAAAAACTGGACGGCATGGGAGAGTACGAACTTCCGGAAGGCTATAAACCTGCCGTACAGGTACTGGTAAACCAGGAAGAAAAAACACTGAAATTTATCGACAACGGTCTTGGTATGACCGAGGACGAGGTGGAGGAGTATATTACTCAGATCGCCTTCTCCGGTGCTACCGAGTTCCTGGAGAAATACAAAGACAAAACCACAGATGATCAGATGATCGGTCACTTCGGACTTGGTTTCTATTCCGCATTCATGGTAGCAGACGAGGTACACATCGATACCTTATCCTACAAGGCAGGCGCAAAACCTGTACACTGGACCTGCGATGGCGGCACAGAGTACGAGATGCAGGACGGCAACAAAACTACAGTAGGTACCGAGATCACTCTTTTCCTGAACGATGAGAGCCTGGAGTTTGCCAACGACTACAGAATGAGAGAGATCATCGAGAAATACTGCTCCTTCATGCCGGTAAACATCTATCTTGCAAAAGAGAACGCACCACAGGAATATGAGACCATCGATCAGGCAGACCTTCTTGAGGATGACGTAATCGTAGAACATATCCATGAGGATGCAAAGACCGAGGAGAAAGAAAACGAGAACGGAGAGAAGGAAATCGTAGAGGTTGCTCCTGCTTCCGATAAAGTAAAGATCAACAAACGTCCGGTATCCTTAAGCGATACCCATCCACTCTGGATGAGACATCCAAACGAGTGCACCGATGAAGAGTACAAATCCTTCTATACAAAAGTATTCATGGATTACAAGGAGCCTTTGTTCTGGATCCACCTGAATATGGATTACCCATTCAATCTGAAAGGTATCTTATACTTCCCTAAGATCAACACAGAGTATGAGACCATCGAGGCTACTATTAAGCTCTACAACAACCAGGTATTCATCGCCGACAACATCAAAGAGGTGATCCCTGAATTCCTGCTTCTGTTAAAGGGTGTGATCGACTGCCCTGACCTTCCTCTGAACGTGTCCAGAAGTGCGCTTCAGAACGACGGCTTTGTAAAGAAGATCTCCGATTATATTTCCAAGAAAGTAGCTGACAAGCTCACCGGAATGTGCAAGACCGACCGTGAGGCTTATGAGAAATACTGGGATGACATCAGCCCATTTATCAAATTCGGCTGCATCCGCGATGACAAATTTGCCAAGAAGCTGGATGACTATGTGCTCTTCAAAAACCTGGATGACAAGTATCTGACCCTGAAGGATATGCTGGATGCCGACGCTGCACCAGAAGCAGCTGAGGGAGCAGCAGAAGGCGAAGAGAAGACAGAAGAGAAAAAAGAAGAGAAGAAGACCACCATCTACTATGTCACCGACCCTGTACAGCAGAGCCAGTACATCAACATGTTCCGCCAGGCAGGAAAAGATGCCGTTCTTCTCACCCACAATATCGACAATCCGTTTATTTCCCATCTGGAATCCCAGAATCAGAAGGTGGAATTCAAGAGAATCGATGCGGACCTTACCGATGAACTGAAGGCCGAGGGAACCATCAGCGAGGATCTGGTAAAGAGCTTAACCGAGATCTTCCGCAAAAACCTTTCCAGAGATAATCTGGAGGTTAAGGTTGAGAACTTAAAGGATGAGACCATCTCCGCTATGCTGACCCTCCCCGAGGAGAGCCGCAGAATGCAGGATATGATGAAGATGTACAGCATGTACGGCATGTATCCTGGCATGGGAGATCCGGAGGAGACTCTGGTGCTGAATGCA
>JAGHUU010000084.1 GCA_018064695.1 Candidatus Blautia equi
TTTACGCCGTCTCTCTCAAGCTCTTTTGGAATAACGGTGAAGCCAAGACGAACACCGGTGAAGCCTGCGTTTTTGGAGAAGCTTCGAAGCTCGATTGCACAGGTTCTGGCTCCCTCACACTGATAAATGGTGTGTGGGATGTTCTCCTCGGTAATATATGCCTCGTATGCTGCATCGTAAATGATTACTGCGCCGGTCTTGTTTGCGTAGTCAACCCACTCCTGCAGCTTCTCTTTGGTAATAGCAGCACCACTTGGGTTGTTTGGGAAGCAGAGATAAATGAGATCAGGTGTCTCGGTTGGAAGCTCAGGTAAGAAGCCGTTCTCCTCCAGACATGGCATATAGATCACATTGTCAAAGCAGCCTTTTGCTTCGTTATAAAGACCGGTACGGCCTGCCATTACATTGGTGTCAACATATACAGGATATACAGGGTCACATACTGCTACTTTATTCTCAACACCAAAAATTTCCTGAATATTACCGGAATCGCTCTTTGCTCCGTCGGAAACAAAGATCTCATCAGCGTCGATGTCGCAGCCAAGTGCCTGATAATCATTTTTAGCGATGGTGCTTCTAAGGAAGTCGTATCCAAGATCAGGTGCGTATCCGCGGAAGGTAGCTGCATTTGCCATCTCATCTACTGCACTGTGAAGGCTCTGAATAATAGCCGGTGCCAGCGGCTGAGTAACATCACCGATACCAAGTCTGATGACCTTCTGATCCGGATGTGCACTCTGATATGCTGCTACTTTCTTTCCAATGGTGGAAAACAGATAGCTTCCAGGAAGTTTCAGATAGTTTCTGTTTACTGTAACCATAATAATTCTCTCCTCATCCATAAAAAATCTTTCATAATAGAGTGGATACTCTTTATTTTCTCTTTGCGATCTCCTGATCCAGGGCTTCTTTTACTGCTGCAGGGTTTGCTTTACCTTTCAGCTCACGCATCATCTGTCCTACGAAGAAGCCGTATACCTTCTCCTTACCGCCAAGCAGCTCGGCAAGTGGTCCCGGGTTAGCCTCAAAAAGCTTTAACAGAGTGCTCTGTAAAAGTCCTGTATCCTCGACTATTTTAAGACCATTTTCTTCAATATACAATACCGGATCGATATCTTCCTCAAAAACTTTTACAAAAACTTTCTTTGCATTCTGCGCGCTGACCTCTTTTTTCTCTACCATGGAAAGCAGATCGGCCAGATGCTTTGGAGTGAAGTCCACTTTATCAGGATCCATACCCTTATCTTTTACAAGGCGGAGTACCTCTCCCATGAACCAGTTTGCGGTCTTTTTCGGATTTCCGTAAATGCGTGCAGTTTCCTCAAAGATCTCAGAAAGATGTTTGGATTCTGTCAGAAGGTTTGCATCGTATGCAGGAAGCTCGTATTCGCTGATATACCGCTGCATTCTCTCATCCTTCAGCTCCGGCTGTGCAGCCTTCACTGCTTTCAGCCATGCGCCGGAGATATGCACAGGTGTCAGGTCAGGATCAGGGAAGTATCTGTAATCTTTTGCATCCTCTTTAGATCTCATGGCATGGGAGGACTCTTTGTTGTCATCCCATCTTCTGGTCTCCTGAATGACTGGTTTACCCATCTCAATGAGCTCGATCTGACGTTCTCTTTCGCCCTCAATGGCTCTTGCAATTGCTTTGAAGGAGTTCAGGTTCTTCATCTCGGTACGGGTACCAAAGGCTTCGGTTCCAACTTCTCTTACAGATAAGTTAACGTCCGCTCGCATGGAGCCCTCCTGCAGTTTACAGTCGGAAACGCCAAGATACTGCATCATAAAACGAAGTTTCTCAAGATAAGCAATTACTTCCTCAGCACTTCTCATATCCGGCTCGGATACGATCTCGATCAGCGGTACGCCGCTTCGGTTGTAGTCTACTAAGGAGCAGTCCTCCCACTCGTCGTGGATCAGCTTACCTGCATCCTCCTCCATATGCATCTCGTGGATACGGATCTTTTTCTTTCCTGCAGAGGTCTCGATCTCCACCCAGCCGTCATAGCAGATCGGCAGATACAGCTGAGAGATCTGGTAGTTCTGCGGGTTGTCAGGATAAAAATAGTTCTTGCGGTCAAATCTGCAGTACTGGTTGATCTTGCAGTTTGCGGCGAGGCCGGCTTTTAAAGCAAATTCCACTACCTGTTTATTTAATACAGGAAGGGATCCCGGCATACCGGTACATACAGGACAGGTATGGGTATTCGGTGCTCCTCCAAAGGCTGTGGAGCATCCGCAGAAGATCTTTGTTTTGGTAGCGAGCTCTACATGAACCTCAAGACCAATCACGGTTTCATACTGTTTCATGCTTCCTCGCCTCCTCTCTCTTTACTGAATTTCTCGTAGGCACCTGCTGCGCGGAGGATCTTCTTTTCCATGAAGCAGTCGCCCAGCATCTGGATACCGATTGGAAGACCTTTGCTGTCCTGTCCGCATGGAACGGTGATTCCCGGGAGACCGCAGAGGTTTACAGCTACTGTATAAATATCGCCAAGGTACATAGCCAGCGGATCCTTTAAGCTCTCTCCGATCTTAGGAGCGGTGAAAGGAGCGGCCGGAGCTAAAAGTACATCATATTTTGCAAAAGCGGCATCAAACTCTTTTTTGATCAGCGCTTTTGTCTTAAGTGCTTTCAGATAATATGCATCATAATAACCGGAGCTTAATACGAA
>JAGHUU010000029.1 GCA_018064695.1 Candidatus Blautia equi
GTGAAGAACTACAGCGTCTTCGGACGTGTGACTCCGCAGCAGAAAAAAGCCATGGTTCTGGCCTTGAAAGCACAGGGACATACCGTAGCCATGACCGGCGACGGCGTGAACGACGTACTGGCATTTAAGGAGGCGGACTGCTCCATCGCCATGGCGGAGGGCAGTGATGCAGCTAAAAATGTGGCCAATGTTGTGCTTCTGGATTCCAACTTTGCATCCATGCCGCACATAGTAAATCAGGGCCGCCGCGTTGTTAACAACATTCGTACCGCGGCATCCATGTTCCTGATTAAAACTATTTTCTCCGCTTTGCTGGCAGCGCTGCCCATCTGTTTTGGAGATGTAAATCCGTTTGAACCGATCCAGATGTCCCTCATAAGCGCCTGCGCGGTAGGAATCCCAACCTTCCTTCTGGCCCAGGAGGTCAATTATGAGAAGATCGACCACACCTTCCTCCGTCATGTATTTATGAATGCTTTCCCGGCGGGTGTCACCATCACCACCTGTGTATTCACTCTGATGCTGATCTGCCAGCATGTATATCATTCCACCGCCATGCTGGGCACGGCCTGCGTGCTGGTAACCGGATGGAATTACATGTCTGCCCTCAGAACGGTCTATTCACCGTTAAATACATATAGAAAGATCGTCATTTACGGTATGCAGATGGGATTTTTCCTGGCTGCAGCCATTATGAGAGATCTTCTGGTGCTGGGACCTCTCGAGTTCCGCATGATCATACTGGTACTGGTCATGATGAACTTCTCACCAATCGCCATCGACCTCATCACCGAACAGATCCGCATCCAGTACCGAAACCTGGATACAGAAAATCCGGGAAAATTCCTGACCTTCATAAGAAAACTGCAGAAGAAACCAACTGCATGAAAAAAAGCCCTGGGTCAATGCCCCGGGGCTTTTCTGATGCTTGGTTTTCTGTATTAATAACGTGGAAATCCATTTCCTCCCGGAGGGAATCCCTGATTAGGAGGGAATCCCGGATTCTGATATGGGTTGCGCCTGGAGTATGGTCCGCGTCCGTATCGGTTATCCATCTGGTCGCTTGGGAGAAGGGTGAAGATGAAGATAACGATCTCCCCAATAACCGGTAACAGTAAAATCAGTAACCAGACAGCACTTTTATTGGAATCATGAAGTCTGCGGAATAAAAGTGCTAGTGATGGAAGAAAAACTGCCAGGGACCAGAGTCCTGGTACTACTGCAAGACCGGTTAATCTGGCGATAACTGAGGCGGCTGCTGTAACCAGAAGATAGAACAGTGTGAAAAACCAGTATTCACGTCTGCTGGCACGTCCGCTGAAACCTAAGTACTGATTGAATACGCTGGAAATTGCTTCTGAAAAACTCATAGGAGAACTCCTTTCTTTTTCTTTTTATTATAATTCATGGATGATTTTAACGCAATAGAGAGCTGAATTTTCTTAACGTTTATGTAACTCATAAAAACGCATGATTAACCGGAAAAGTCCCGGAAACACATGGCCTGAAAGCGTGTATTTCCGAGACTTTTATAGTTTATTTCTTTTGGGAAAATAATCCGTTCTTCCTGCCTGGCTGAGGAGCGTATCCAGGATAATTGTTATAGGAAGAATTGCTGAATCCGGAATTGCCGTCGCCCGGTCCGCCATAGCCGTAACCACCGGAGGAAAGGCTATTAGAACCGTAACCACCGGAAGAAGGGCTATTAGAACCAAATCCTGAGCCACTGGAAGAAGAACCAGCAAATCCTGAGCCACCGGAAGAAGGGCTATTAGAACCAAATCCTGAGGCACCGGAAGAAGAACCACCGAATCCGGACCCACCGGGAGAAAAGTAGCCAAATCCGGATCCGCCGGGAGGAGTACTGCTGAATCCGCCGCCTATCGGTGGATTTCCAAAGCTGCTGTAGTTATACATCTGACTGTTATTTTGACGCTTCTGCTTCTTTTTACTATTCAGGATAAGAAGCACGATTAATGCGATAATAATCAGAGCAGTGACAGATGCTGCAACGATTACAATAATAATTCCGCTTCCACTTTCAGGACTGTTTTCATAATCCGGATTCTGCTGAGCAGGAGGAACTGTGGTTATTACAGGAAGATTTTGCGGAATTCCCGGATCAGGAACAGCTGCAGTTACTGCCGGAGCCACAGTCGGAATCGCAGTCGGAACCGCCGTTGGAACGACCTGTGATGCCTGATGGGAAATATGGAGCAGATCAGAAATAGCAATTGTCTTTAGATCTCTCAGGTTATTCAGATCATAGCCGGTGATCACAGTAAGCTTATTATCGGCTGCTTTGCAGCCCAGAAGATAACCATTTCCGCTGTACTCGTAAGCTTCATATACATCAGTTGAATTCAGATCCATGCGATAGATACTGGTCTTTCCATTAAAAAATAAATCTCCATTATACTCTGTGAGATAGGAGAAAATTCCGGTCCAGAAAGAGTTTGAATCAGGAATATCCCAAGTTTCCTGCTGTTCAAAGAGAATTTCGCTGGCTCCTGTTGTACGCTCTCTTTTTACCAGACGGATGGTATCCTGACTATCACTTGCAGAATCCATCAAATAGTAACAATAACCCTGATCATCATAGATAACACTGCTCTTGGTGCTTCGACAAAAAGCATTTTCATAGCCGGAATCCGAACAGGTAAATCCTCCGGTCCAGTTTGAATGACCGGTAGCAATGATCGCTGCATCGCTTGAGAGAAAATTTTCATGAAGTACCCGACCGGGGAGATCCGGCTGTCCCTCTGTGGCAGGATGATCCCATGTAGTATCCACATGATACCAATTTCCGTATAAGTATACCTGATTCCAGGCGTGGTTTCTGTTTAGGATGAGTATACACTGTATGCCGCATCGCTGAAGCAGATCCATATAAGCTTCGCTGTATCCCTGGCATACGGCAAGTTCATTGACCAGTGCAGTGTAAGCATTTCCGCCTAAGGTACGACCGGCATGAGGATCGGCATCCACGATATGGGAGCTTTCATAATCATAATTACAGTGAAGTGAAATATAATCATGGAGCACAAGAGCTTTCTCAAAATCATCCATATCCGGTTTGATGCAGTTGGTAAGAATCTCGCTTACTTTGTTTTCATAGCGCATAATATCGGTCGGAGAATAATTCAGATAATCTACAGTTAGTGTGTACTGATTGCCGTACTGAGTGATCTCGGCAGCCCCCGCATAAAATACATCAGGGTGTTCCTGCTGCATCTCAGTAAATGCATTCAGCATATCCTGCAGAGAAGAGGAGGAGAACTGGCTTAAATCAATCTGGTCAGGCATACTTTGTATTTCCTGGTAGATATAGTCTTTCAGCCGCTGAAATTCAGGATCGAAATCCGCGTAGACTGCAGAATACCGGATAAGGAACAGATAAATAAGTGTGCAAACTAAAAGAATCTTTTTTCTGACTGTGGCTGAGCGGCTTTCAGGGGAGGAACTATGACTTGCATCTATCTTTACTATCAACATTGATATTTTATCCCTCATCTTTCTGGATTAATAAAAAATGATTATATTATAACGTACTGTATTCAGTTTGTTACACTTAGCATATCACATCTTGTTCCTTATGAAAACAATATGTGCAGAAAAGCGGAGCGAAGCTGATGAGATGATGACGGGTTTGCATGGGCTGTATAAAAAACTGCGGCACTAACTTAGCAGTTGGTGCCGCAGTTCTTTCAATTCTTTATAAAATTATTTTTTTTCTGCACAGCCAGTAGCATCCGTTGCCAGGGATGTTCATACCCTTGGCTTCCATCTCTGCGCCGGAGATGAGGTCGGTGTACATGCCGTCGTCTTCATTGATCCATGCGGTTTTATCATTCTCGCTGAAGTTGAAGATTCCGATGAATTTCTCTTCCTCATTTTCTCTCACAACAGCAAGGATGCTGGAATCCCAGGTGTCGATGGTGTGGAATTCACAGCTGGCATCGAATACGGAGTGTGTTCTGCGGATGGTCTCCAGATGATCCAGTGCGGTGAAGATGCGGCCTTCTACGGTGGAAGGATCATGGCGCTTTTCAGCGTTCTCCCAGTTGAAGGCACCACGGTGCAGGTAACGGGAATCCACTGCTTTTTCAGGATCGTCTTTGTAAGTGTAATCGTTTACCTGGCCGATCTCGTCGCCGCTGTAGAGTACCGGGATACCGGACTGGGTAAACATAAATGCGTGCAGGGTAATGTCGTAGCGGATAGCCTGCTCAAGCTTGGCCTCGTCGCCCTCAAAGCCGGCTGCCTCAATTCCGCAGAGAGAAGCGGTGGTACCGCACATTCTGGCATCGCCAAGACGTGGGTCATCATTGTAGAGCTCGCCGCGGGAGAAGGATCTCTCGTAAGCGCCCTTCAGGAAATCGTTCAGATATCTCTTATGAGGTACCTCCTGAATGCCATAAGCGCTGAGGAAGTCGTAATCCAGACCCCAGCCAATGTCATCGTGACAGCGGAGGTAATTCTGGAAGATATAATCACGCGGAAGACCTGCTACGATGTCCATCTGTCTGCGGAGCAGTGCAACGTCTCTGGTAGCTACGGTGTTCCAGGTGCTTGCCATGGTGGTTACGTTGTAAAGCATGTGGCATTCCGGCTTCTCCACGGTTCCAAAGTAAGGAACGACCTTTGCAGGCTCCATAACGACCTCTCCAAGAAGAAGTACGCCAGGGCATACGATCTCGCAGAT
>JAGHUU010000031.1 GCA_018064695.1 Candidatus Blautia equi
GCTTCTCTCCTCGCCGGACTCGTAAGCGTCTGTCTCAGCAATATCCGCAACTACTGCCTGCGGAAGAATGCCAAGGATAGCCATAGGCACACCTGCGCAAACAGCAATTACAATGCCCCACACAAGTCCTTTTCCGCAGATAGATGCCAGGAAGAATACCAGTGCGTATGTAAAGAATCCGATGACGATCGGTTTCTTTTTGCCCATCTTAAGGGAAACCTTGTTTACTGCAGGATACAGACACAGGCTTACCACAGTCATGATAACAGTCAGTGTAAAGGTGAAGGTATCCGGCACATCCATAAGCTTTGTCTCATAGAAAGGAAGACCTGTCTGGAACAGGGTCACCGCAAAGAAATAGATCACATCGGAAACCACAAATCTGGCAAACTGCGGATTTTTAAAGCTCTTAAAGAGGGATGTGAAGGCGTCGCTCTTAACCGGTGTGGACTGGATGTACTCTCTTTCTTTGATCACCAGTGCCGGGAAGATCATGGCGATGGCGGCCACGGCACACATAATGGCAACGGCCATTCGAATAGAATTCTCTTTTCCAAGGGATCCCTCAAACATTCCTGCCACGTTTGGAATCAGGAAGGAAATGGAAAGACCCACGATATAGGTAAAGGAAATGTAGGTGGAAACATTGATACGGTTCTTCTCGTCATTTCCAAGCTCGGAGATCAGTGCATTGTACGGTGTGCAGTAGATGGTCATGAAAAGATAAAACAGCATCAGCGTTGCAAACACCAGAATATCGTTCACGATCACGCTGCCGGTCTGCGGAAGCACAAACACTGCGCAGGTCATAGCCGCAAACGGGATGGCAATCCATTTCATAAACGGAATACGTCTACCGCCCTTAAAGCTGCTTCGGTCAGACCAGCTGGCGATCAGCGGATCGGTCACCGCATCAAAAATACGTCCGACCATGGTGATCAGACCAAATAATGTGATACTGAGCAGCACCGGCCCCGTGGTAATATTCCCTCCAAAGATCCCCGCTGTCTCATCTGTATAATAATATACCAGCCAGTTTGTAATGATACCCGACAGCAGGCTCCAGCCAAACTGTCCTACCGCGAAAGTCCATAAAACCTTGTTCGTGATTTTCTTCATCTTTCCTATCTCCCTGTTTCTTCCGCTCTTTGGCGGTTTATTTTATTTCCTGGTGCACTCCGTCCATGCATCTCCCCCATTTTGAGGGGATGGCCGGACATTTTCTTACCCTTAAAGAAGCCCGGAGTTCCACATAGCAGCCGCAGAGCCGGCACATTCCCTTAAGGAGATTTTCGCACTCCCCGCAGATCGCAAGGCGGCTCTCATAGACCTCCTGAGATACCCTGTCCTCCTCATCCAGACCGGCTATGTAATTTTCCAGTTTCTGCAGATAAACCTCTTCGCTCTGTTCTCTCAGAAGACATTTTTTGCAGACACGCAATCCTTCTTTCATACAATATAACACTGGCAGCCCCCTCTTATCAAGGACAGCTGCCAGTTCTCTCTTTCTTTTATAATAACGATGTTACTGTTCACTGGCAAGCCAGTAAACAGTAACTTCACAGGCCTATTTGGAGTTTTGCTTCGCAAAAGAGGCCTGCTCACCCCTGAATCACTTTCTCC
>JAGHUU010000227.1 GCA_018064695.1 Candidatus Blautia equi
TCAATGGAGAAGATCATGCCCGGTTTGGCTTCTGTCATGTTTGCGGAGGAAACATCGCCGTACTCGTGCTCGGAGAGGCCAATAAAGTGGCCAAGGCGGTGATTGAATTCCGGGCCGTAGCCGCCATTGGTGATCAGGGCGCGGGCGGTATCGTCAAAGACATGGATCGGAGTGCCGGGTTTGATCATGGCCTCCGCTGCTTCGTTGGCGCGGCGCACCAGATCGTAGATCTCTCTGCAGTGGTCGGTGGCATATTTATAATAGAAGGTTCTGGTCATGTCGGAGCAGTAGCCGTCCTTGATGCAGCCTACATCGAAGAGCACACAGTCGCCTTCCTTCAGCACGGTGTCGTCAGGCTCGTGATGGGGATCGGCCGCATTTGCTCCAAAGGAAACGATCGGTCGGAAGGAAACTGCCTCTGCGCCAAGCTCCAGATAAACTGGCAGGATCTGCTCTGCCACTTCCTTCTCCGTCACGCCTGCGTGGATCAGTGTCTTAAATCTGGCCATGGCCTCATCGTTGATGCGGGAGGCCTCGCGCATTTTGGCCTGCTCCTCCTCATCTTTGATGCCTCTGGTTGTGTCCACCGCAAGGGATGTGTTTACAAAGCCCGCTGCGGCACCGCACTCCATAAGCGGCAGTAAAAATCTTGCCTTCAGATCTTTATCCACGCCAAGCTTCTCATTCTTATCCAGATGGCGTGCTACGATCTCAGTCACCGGATCGGTGTCAGAAAACCACTCTTTCTCCAGCTCCACACCTTCCGGGATAGTAAATAATTTATTCAGGAAAAACACGTGGTTTCCGTCCGCCTTCAAAAGCAGTCCGTAAAACCGCTCCATAGGGATCACCATAACGCCGGTCATATAAAATATGGACATAGGATCCACCACCAGCATCTGGCTGATTCCGTCCTCCTTCAGTGCTGCAAGCACTCTATCTATTCTGCTGTTCATTTTTATTCTCCTTTTGTGCCATGGGGACAGGGACCTGTCCCACTTTTTGTAATATTTATGTTATATCTGGGACAGGGACCTGTCGCCATGGTTCATTTTTTCAGTATATTCGCAATTTTACCAGCGATGGCTTTCGCTGCTGCCCGGTGGCATTCAAGGCCAGGGTGGGAGCGGGCTCCTACTCCGGTCACTTCTGTATCCTGCAGCTGCAGATAGTGGATCTTATTGTCTCCTGTCTGCTGCTGATAAGTATCGATGATTTCCAACAGAGTTGGTTCCAGCTGGGTTCCCAGCATTCCGTATACCCACAGGAACTCTGCTGCCGGGTTGCAGCGGCGAAGCTGTTTAAGGAAAGCAACGCCTGCCTGTTTCATAGACGGAAGCTCCTGCGCTTTATCCACATCCATTGTCAGTGAAGAATCTGCTGTAAATCCCAGCGGGCTTCCGTCGTTTGTTCCAAGATTGATCACCACCACATCCGGCTGCCAGGAGCTGAAATCCCATGCTTTCTGATTTCCGTAGATCCCGCAGATCTCCTCATAGATGCGTGGAATATTACATTCTTTATGTCCATCCCAGGACCAGTAAAAGCCCCATCCGCACTGGCTGATGCACCGGTACTCCGCCTGCAGCTTCTGCGCAGTCATATAGGAATAGTTGGCTACCGCATTCATCCAGCTCGGCAGCCAGTCCTGCTCGCAGAGCGCACCGGTACATCCCTCTCCTGAAGTAATGCTGTCTCCGATGAACTCTATTTTCAATTCATAATCGGCAGGCCGCATAAACATCCCATCCGTGAAAACACCCCGGATTTTAAGAAGCGTATCCCCGGTCATCGCCTGCGTATCGCGTAGGATCTGCACTTTCTTCACGATTTCCGGGTTCATCCCACGAAAGACACAGATTCTATGTCTGCCGGCAGTTACCATGAATCTCTGGGTTAGCGCATCATTTATGAGAATATCCACCCACGGCTCATAAGTGCGATATTCAGCCTCTATATCTACCCATAATTCACTTCCCTTCACCATCAGTTCGATACCGGAAGCCGTCCAGTAAAGGTTCAGAGCATCTCCGCCTTCTTCCCAGGCAGTTCGCCCCAGAATCTTCATATTTCTAAGGTCCTTCATATTCTTAATATCGGTCATATCCTTCCCCCGTTCATGATCAAATCAATCATTCCTCTGTTTTTCTAAAAAACTGCTTCTTTTTGCAGCAAACCCTCAGTTCCACTGGCATATATCATATCATACTTCGTTCTCTAAATCAGCAGATTATCTTTGAAGAAAAATATGATCTTGATATTTATGCCTACTGCCTCA
This sequence comes from Candidatus Blautia equi, assembly GCA_018064695.1. GTDB lineage: Bacteria > Bacillota > Clostridia > Lachnospirales > Lachnospiraceae > Blautia_A > Blautia_A equi. The sequence continues at coordinate 2,279 of JAGHUU010000227.1, forward strand.
TGTCCAATCATGTCCCCCTGTCCCAGATATTTGCCTTGTCATGGTTTATTATATATGTTATAGTGACCCATAGCATAATAATGCATAAATATGCAAAATTTGAAAGGAGAAACACCATGGAGTGGTTTAACACCTGGGCGGCAGATATTGCCTCCACATTTGAAAAATGCTTCATCCGCGAAAACCGTTACAAATTACTCTTAAACGGAATCGGCGTAACCATAAAAGTCGCCCTCCTAGCAGTAATCCTTGGCGTACTCATCGGTTTCATCATCGCTCTTTGCAACCTTTCAAAGAGCAAACTCCTCCGCTTCTTCGGCGGCATCTACACCGACGTGATTCGCGGCACCCCATCCGTAACCCAGCTGATGATCATCTATTTCGTCATCTTTGCGACAGTAAACCTTGACAAATGGATCATCGCAGCCATCGCCTTTTCCATCAACTCCGGTGCCTACGTATCCGAGATATTCCGAGCCGGAATCCTCTCCATCGACAAAGGCCAGACAGAGGCCGGAAGATCCCTGGGTCTCAGCGCCTACCAGACCATGACCCGCATCGTCCTTCCGCAGGCACTGAAAAACATCTTCCCAACCCTGTGCAACGAGTTCATTGTCCTCATCAAAGAAACCGCAATCGTAGGTTACGTAGGACTCATGGATATCCAGAAGGCCGGCGACTTCATCAAGAGCGCAACCTTTGAAGCATTCATGCCTCTCATTGCCACCGCAATCATCTACTACGTACTGATCAAGCTTCTCACCCTTGCCCTTGGCAGAATCGAGAAGAAACTCCGTGCGTCCGACATTCGATAAGAAAGGAGAGAAGATCGATGATCAAAGTAAAAGGTTTACAGAAAAAATTCGACACTCTCCACGTACTGAAGGGTATCGATGTCAACATCAAAAAAGGAGAGGTAGTTGTAGTAATCGGACCATCCGGTTCCGGAAAAAGCACCTTCCTCCGCTGCCTGAACCTTCTTGAGGAAGTCTCCGGCGGCCAGATCCTCATCGACAACCAGGAGATCACCTCTCCAAAAGTCAACGTAAACACCGTGCGCCAGAAAATGGGAATGGTATTCCAGCACTTCAACCTCTTCCCACATCTGACCATCAGAGGAAACATCACCCTGGCTCCTGTACTTCTGAAAAAGATGACAAAAGAGGAGGCAGATAAGAGAGCCCTTGAGCTCCTTAACATCGTAGGACTTGCAGACAAGGCCGACAACTACCCGGCGCAGCTCTCCGGCGGACAGAAACAGCGTGTGGCCATTGCCCGTGCCCTTGCCATGGATCCGGAGATCATGCTTTTTGACGAGCCAACTTCCGCCCTTGACCCTGAGATGGTAGGCGAGGTACTTGAGGTAATGAAAGACCTTGCAAGATCCGGAATGACCATGGTGATCGTTACCCACGAGATGGGCTTCGCCCGCGAGGTAGCATCCCGCGTACTCTTCATGGATCAGGGAATCATCATGGAGGACGGCACACCGGATGAGGTATTCAGCCATCCAAAGAACGAGAGAACCCGCCTGTTCCTCAGCAAGATCCTTTGATTCATGTATTAATTTTTATACGAAGATATTAAAATCTGTAGTGGCACAGTTCACTTTGCAGGTTTATAATAAAAAAATGTGAGACCTAAACGGGATCACAAAAGAATTATTTTCAGGAGGAAAACAATTATGAAATTAGCAAAAGTTATCGCAGCAGCAACCGCAGCAACCATGCTTCTTGCAGCACCTGTTATGGCAGAGGGCACTCTGAAATTCGCTACCAACCCTGAGTTCCCACCATTCGAGTTCATCACCGCTGAGGGCGTGATCGACACCTACGACGGAATCGACATGGCTATCGCAAAAATGATCGCAGAGGACAACGACATGGAAGTTTCCATGGAGTCCCTTGAGTTCGATTCCCTTCTTGTTGCACTTCAGAACGGACAGGTTGATGCTATCATCGCAGGTATGACCATCACCGATGAGAGAAAAGAAGCTGTTGATTTCTGTATCCCATATTACACCGCTACCCAGGTTATGATCGTGAAAGAAGATTCCGATATCACCTGCGCAGCTGATATGGCTGACAAAAAGATCTGCGTTATCCAGGGTTACACCGGTGAGATCTGCGTAAACGAGATGGGATATCCATACGAGGCATTCAAAAAAGGTACCGAGGCTGTTATGGAGCTTGTAAACGGAAAATGTGATGTAGTCGTTATCGACTCCGCTACCGCTGCTAAATATGTAAGCGACAACGAAGGTCTGAAGATCGTTGAGGACGCTGAGGCATTCGAGGCTGAGGAGTACGGTATTGCAATCGCAAAAGGACATGAGGATCTTGTAGAGAAGATCAACGCTTCCATCGAGAAATTCCTTGAGGACGGCACCATTGCAGCTCTTGCAGTAGAGTATACTGAGGCAGAGGCTGACGCAGACGCTGAATAATTTTTCGGACAGTCAGAAAATACTGCTAAGTGTGAGAAAAACTGACAACAGGCTGACAGGTTTTGTATTCCTGTCAGCCTGTTTTGTGTATGGAGATACCTCTTCTCCGCAGAGAAGCCTCCTTACTCATTGCATTATTTCATCAAAGTCTGGTATCCCAGCGGCCGCACCATACGTTTTCGGATGGAGTTCCCTTGAACTCGCTTGCGCCGCAGAGCTTGTCGATTGCAACCTTAACTACATCTTCTGCGTCCAGGTAGCAGTTTACATAAGTACGGCTCATGGTCAGGTCGATGAGGTAGTTAGGCAGATACAGGGAAACAAATGCGGTTGGAACCTGTGCTGCGTACCATGGCTGGTCAATTGGAAGGCTCCATTTCAGTCTCATGGTGTTGTACTGTGCGAAGCCTACCTGGTCGATGAATACCAGAACAGCGTCGGTATTTGCCTTAAAGTCTTCCATCTTGCCCTTAGCAGAGTAATCGTCACCATCCACTACCTCGAAGCCGCGTTTGCGAAGCTCCTCGAAGATGAGTGGTTTTGCAGGGCTTGCCATCTTAATGAGCTTGCCTGCTACAACGGCTCCGTCTCCCTCAAGGAAGATCACGCGGAGGCGTTTGTGGGTCTCAGGGCTGATTGGCAGCATCTTCTGGGTATCCTTAACCAGAGTGATGTATTTATCTGCACAGTACTGAGCGATCTTATGATGCTCTTCACATCCAACTACGGAGATACCTTCCTTAGGTGGATTTAAGGTGCATGCTGCCTGTTTCTTATGAAGACCGATGGAAGCTTTCACGCCAAGGATTCTGGTAAGGGCGTCAGTCATACGCTCTTCAGTGATGACACCGTTCTTGTAACCGGCCATCATGTATCCAAAGTCCTCCTCGATATCGTTGAAGAACAGATACATATCACAGCCTGCTGC
>JAGHUU010000109.1 GCA_018064695.1 Candidatus Blautia equi
GAAGGCTGTTGAAACTGCATATAAAGCAGCTATGAAACCTAAGGAAGGAACCATCCTTACAGTTGCAAAGGAAGCCGCACTGAAAGCAGCTGCGCTTGCACCTGAGATGGATGATCTTGAGGAGTTCTTTGCCGCAGTATTTAAACATGCTGAGGAGACCCTTGCCCGCACCCCTGAGATGCTTCCTGTATTAAAAGAGGCCGGCGTAGTTGACTCCGGCGGCCAGGGACTTCTGGAGGTTATGCACGGTGCCATCGATGGCTTCCTTGGAAAAGAAGTAGATTATTCCTCCTTCGTGAAAACTGCAGGTCCTAAAGTGACTAAGATTTCCGAGGAGGCAGAGGAAGAAATCAAATTCGGTTACTGTACAGAGTTCATCGTTATGCTGAATCAGCCTCTCACTGAGGATGAGGAGTTTGCATTCAAGGGCTTCCTTGAGTCCATCGGTGATTCCATCGTACTGGTAGCTGATGACGAGATCGTAAAAGTACATGTTCATACCAATCATCCGGGACTCGCTTTTGAGGAAGGTCTGAAGCACGGTGCTCTTTCCCGCATGAAGGTTGACAACATGCGCGAGGAACATCAGGAAAAACTCATCAAAGATGCAGAGCGCATTGCCAAAGAGCAGAAGGCTGCTGAGGATGCTAAAAAAGCAGCTCAGAAAGCAAAGGAACCTGCAAAAGAGGTAGGCTTTATCTCCGTATCCGTAGGTGAGGGCTTGAGCCAGATCTTTAAAGAGCTTGGCGTTGATTATCTGATCGAGGGTGGTCAGACCATGAACCCAAGTACTGAGGATATGCTTACCGCTATTGAGCAGGTAAACGCAAAGAATATCTTTATTTTTCCAAACAACAAAAACATCATCATGGCTGCCAACCAGGCCCGTGATCTCACAGAGGATAAGAACATCATCGTAGTTCCTACCAAGACCATCCCACAGGGAATCAGCGCTGTGATCAGCTTTGTACCTGACATGAGTCCTGAGGAAAACGAGGAAGCTATGCTGGAAGCCATCGGCAGCGTAAAGACCGGTCAGATCACCTATGCCGTTCGTGATACCCGCATCGACTCCAACGAGATCCACGAGGGCGATATCATGGCGATCGGCGATTCCGGCATGCTTGCTGTAGGCAAAGGCCGCAGAAACATTGCAAAGGCTGCTATTGAGGCTATGGTAGATGAGGACTCCGAGGTAATCAGCATTTACTACGGAGCAGACGTTAAGGAGGAAGATGCTGAGGCTCTTGCAGCTGACATCGAAGAAGCTTATCCTGACTGCGAAGTAGAACTGAACATGGGCGGACAGCCTATTTACTATTACATCATTTCCGTAGAATAATAAGAGCACCTGTCAGATTTAAACCGGCGCAGTGCCGGAAATCCGGCAGGTGTTTTTTGTGGAGGACCTATGAAGAGAGCGCTTCGCACACTGAAGGGTGTGGGAGAGAAAACTGAAAAGCTGTTTCAGAAGATCGATATCTATGATACCGAGGATCTTCTGCAGTATTATCCCCGCGATTACGATGCCTATGAGGCACTCATCCGTGTGGAAGCACTGGAGGAGGGACGGGTTGCCGCTATACAGGTAACAGTCACCTCGGCGCCTTACCTGAATCAGGTAAGAAATCTGCAGATCATCTCAGTAACTGCGGCCGACAGCTCCGGAAAAATCCCTGTGACCTGGTTCAATATGCCTTATCTTCGAAGTACTCTGAAAAAGGGCAGTGTCTTTGTTTTCAGAGGCAGAGTGGTGCGCAAACAGAACCATCTCACCATGGAACATCCCGAGATATTTACGCCTGCGGCTTACAGCGAGATCCTTCACAGTCTGCAGCCTATCTATGCTCTGACTGCCGGTCTCTCCAATAAAATGATCACAAAACTCATCCACATGGTTCTCGAGGAGAAGGAACTGCATGCGGAGTATCTGCCGGAGGATATCCGGGAACGCTATCATCTGGCCGATTACAATTATTCCCTGCATGAGATCCATTTCCCGCAGAATATGCAGGAGCTGCTTCTGGCAAGAAAAAGACTGGTATTCGATGAATTCCTCCTCTTTATTCTCTCTGTACAGCTCTTAAAAGAGAAGACGGATGAGGCTAAAAATATGTTCCCCATGAAGCCGGTATGGACAACGGAGGACATAATAGAGACCCTTCCCTATTCCCTTACCGGAGCACAGCTGAACACCTGGAGGGAGATCGAACGTGATCTCTGCGGTCAGGCACTTATGTCCAGACTTGTGCAGGGTGATGTAGGAAGCGGAAAAACCATTCTGGCTTTTCTGGCCATGGTGCTGACTGTAAAGAACGGTTATCAGGCTGCGCTTATGGTTCCAACTGAGGTTCTTGCGCACCAGCACTATGAATCATTTTTATCATTACTTGAAAACAACCGGCTGGATGAGATCCATCCGGTGCTGCTTACAGGATCCAGCACAGCAAAAGAAAAGCGTCTTGCCTATGAGAAAATAGCTTCCGGAGAGGCCAATGTCATCATTGGTACCCATGCGCTGATACAGGAAAAGGTGGTATATAAAGATCTTGCTCTGGTTATTACCGATGAACAGCATCGTTTTGGTGTGAAACAGAGGGAGTCCCTTCTTACAAGGGGCAATCCGCCAAATGTTCTGGTCATGAGTGCTACCCCTATACCGCGTACGCTGGCAATCATTCTTTACGGTGATCTGGATATATCAGTTATCGACGAACTGCCGGCCAGACGTCTTCCCATTAAGAACTGCGTTGTGGGCACTACCTACCGTCCAAAGGCATATTCCTTTATGGAAAAACAGGTGAGAGAGGGAAGACAGGTCTATATCATCTGCCCTATGGTGGAGGAGAGCGAAGGCCTGGAGGCGGAGAATGTACTGGATTATACATCAAAGCTCCGGCAGGTCTTCCCATCTGATATCCGCGTCGAATATCTGCATGGTAAGATGAAGCCCAAAGAAAGGAACAGGATCATGGAGGAGTTCGCCTCCGGGGATATAAAGATTCTGGTTTCTACCACGGTAGTGGAGGTAGGTGTGAACGTTCCGAATGCCACAGTCATGATGGTGGAAAATGCGGAGCGATTCGGCCTTGCACAGCTGCATCAGCTGAGGGGCCGTGTAGGCCGAGGCGAGTATCAGTCCTACTGTATTTTTATGCAGGGCGACCAGGTGCAGGAGACCTCCAAACGACTGGAGATCTTAAATAAATCCAACGATGGTTTTGAAATTGCCGCGGAGGATCTGAAGCTTCGCGGACCGGGAGACCTCTTTGGTATCCGGCAGAGCGGGCTTATGGAGTTTAAGATCGGAGATATCTATAACGATGCGGAGATCCTTAAGATCGCCAGCGAGGCAGCAGCTGAGATCCTTGCGCTGGATCCCCAGATGCAGCTCCCTCAGAATGCCGCCCTGGCGGAGAAATTGACCGATTATCAGAAGGACGATCTGGAAAATCTGGGATTATAAATGCGTGTCAGCGGCAATCTGACGGTAATTTATGAATGATTTGTTAATTTTGATGATTTTACAATATTTTATTGCATTGCATTTGTGAAAATGTTATAATTGACATAATATGACAATAGGTGAAAAATGATCCTAAAAATCACCTGTGTGTATGTAGATATGGATTCAAGAATAATGTACAGAGAGGTGGACTATGAACTTAGGAATTATTGCACACAACAGTAAAAAGGTCCTGATCGAAGACTTCTGTATCGCTTACAAGAATATCTTGTCCAAGCATGAAGTATATGCAACAGGCACCACAGGCAGACGTATCGAAGAGGCCACTGGCCTTCATGTACATAAGTTTTTAGCCGGCAGCATTGGCGGAGACAAACAGTTCATGGAAATGGTGGAGAGGGAAGACCTTGATATGGTCATTCTTTTCTACAACCCTGTCATGATCGATCCAAAAGAGCCGGATATTATGAGTATCGTGAAGCGCTGTGACCAGTATAATATTCCTGCCGCTACAAACATCGCTACCGCGGAGCTTCTGATCCTCGGTCTTGCACGCGGTGATCTTGACTGGAGATTAAATCTGAAATGAGAGTAATAGCAGGTAAAGCCAGACGTCTTCCTTTAAAGACGCTTCCCGGCGTTGAGACCCGTCCTACTACGGACCGTATTAAAGAAACCTTGTTTAACATCCTGCAGCCGGAAATTCCCGGCTGCAGATTTCTTGATTTATTCAGCGGAAGCGGAGCAATCGCCATAGAGGCCATCAGCCGCGGCGCGGAGTCCGCAGTACTTGTGGAAAAAAATCCAAAAGCCTGCGCCTGCATCCGCGATAATCTTGCCTTCACAAAGCTTGTTTCCCAGGGCAGAGTTTTAAACATGGATGTGCTTCAGGCATTAAGAAGTATGGAAAACCGCGAGACCTTTGATATGGTCTTCATGGATCCACCATACAATATGGAGCTTGAGCGACAGGTACTGGAGTATCTGGCAGAGAGCCATGTGATCGACGATCAGACCCTGCTTGTGGTGGAAGCCGATCTGAATACCGATTTTTCCTATGTGGATGCGCTTGGATACGATCTTCTTCGCTCCAAGGAATACAAAACAAACAAACATGTTTTTCTTCAGAGAAAAGAGGGGGTATAAGGCATGGCTATAGCAGTTTATCCAGGCAGCTTTGACCCGGCTACCTATGGACATCTGGATATCATCCGCAGAGCATCCCTTTCTTTTGACCAGGTCATCGTGGGTGTTTTGCATAATTCTGCAAAAAGTCCGTTGTTTTCTGTGGAAGAACGTGTTAATATATTACGGAAAGCTACGGAAGACATACCGAATGTGGTTGTAAAATCCTTCAGCGGATTGTCAGTGAACTTTGCCCGTGAGAACGGAGCAAATGTCATATTGAGGGGACTGCGCGCTGTAACGGATTTTGAATATGAACTTCAGATGGCCCAGACAAACCGTGTCCTTGCACCTGATGTCGATACTGTATTTCTGACCACCAGTCTGGAATATGCCTACTTAAGTTCCACCATCATGAAAGAAGTAGCCCGCTTTGGAGGGGACCTTAGCAAATTCGGACCACCGGATATCATCTCCGCATTGCAGGAGAAGATAGGCGGTAATAAGTAAAAGTAATAAGGAGAGTATAAGATGAGCAGCAGAATTGAACAGATCATTGAAGAAATCGAAGAGTATGTAGACAGCTGTAAATACCAGCCATTATCTACTACCAAAATCGTAGTAAATAAAGAGGAGATCGAGGAGCTTCTCCGCGAACTTCGTCTGAAAACCCCTGATGAGATCAAACGCTATCAGAAGATCATCAGCAACAAGGATGCCATCCTTGAGGATGCTCAGAATAAAGCAGATGCTATTATCGCAGACGCTCAGGCCAGAGCACAGGAGATGGTAACCCAGCATGAGATCATGCAGAAAGCATATCAGCAGGCTAACGAGACCATCAACGCAGCCAACAAAGAGGCACAGGATATTCTTGATTCCGCTACCCAGGATGCAAACGCAATCCGCTATAGTGCAATCACCTATACTGACGACATGATGGCAAGCATCGAGAACATTCTCACCCAGACCCTTAACGATGCCGGTGTTAAGTATAAAATGTTCATCGACGCAGTACAGGATCACCTGAACGTAGTAAACAGCAACCGTCAGGAGCTTGCTCCACAGGCAGCAGCAGCTCAGGCAGCAGCTATGAGCAGCGAGTCCACCCCATCCTACACCCCTGAGGAACTGGATCTCCAGCTTCCTGTAGAGAAGATCGCTACCGAAGCAGACGATGATATGGATGACGACGATCTTGACGATCTTCTTCTTGATGATCTTGACTGATCCTTTTCAAACTACCGATCATTTAATTTTGTAAGATAACATTCGAAAAAACAGAGACATCTATGACTGCTCGGCATGAGCTGCACGGGTGTCTCTTTTTTCATTTACAGGAGGAAACTATGAGCGCACTTGAAAATCTGAAACCGGAAAGAGTGTTTTATTATTTTGAGGAGATCTGCAAGATTCCACACGGATCCGGAAACACCGACGAGATCAGCGATTACCTGGTGGAGTTTGCAGAAAAACATGAATTAAAATATGTGCAGGATGAGTTTAACAATGTGGTGATCTATAAGGATGCCACTGCGGGTTATGAGAACGCACCTGTTGTGATCCTTCAGGGACATATGGACATGGTATGTGAGAAGAGACCTGACGTAGAACATGATTTTACTAAGGATCCATTAAATATATCTCTGAAAGATGGATATGTTACTGCAAACGGAACGACCCTTGGCGGTGATGACGGAATTGCCGTTGCATATGCTCTTGCCATTCTGGAAAGCACCGATATCCCGCATCCTGCTCTTGAGGCAGTGATCACAGTGGATGAGGAGATCGGTCTTCTCGGTGCCGATGCACTGGACTGCAGCGTTTTAAAAGGACGCCGTTTTATCAACCTTGACTCCGAGGCAGAGGGCTTCCTCTGGATCAGCTGTGCAGGCGGACTTCGCGGTACCTCTGAGATCCCTGTTCGCCGCGTTCCTATGGAGGGCGAGAAATTCCGCTTATACATCCATGACCTGATGGGCGGTCACTCCGGCGCTGAGATCGACAAGAACCGTGCCAACGCAAATGTTCTGATGGGACGTTTCCTCTATGAACTGCAGGATAAGATCGATATTCAGCTCATAAGCTTTGCGGGCGGAACAAAAGATAATGTCATTACCAGAGAGAACACCGCAGAGATCCTGGTTCAGAAGGAAAATGCGGAGATGGTAGCTCAGGCCGCAGCAGAATTCCAGAAGAATCTCCGTGCAGAATACGCAGGCTGTGATGAGAATATCACTGTAGATGCAACTGACCTCGGCTATGAGGAGGCGGAGGTGCTGCATCCTGTATGTCGTGAGACAGTTCTTTTCTATCTTCATAAGATGCCATTTGGCGTGCAGAAGATGAGCGGAACCATTGCAGGTCTTGTGGAGACCTCCTGTAACCCCGGTATTATCCGCCTTGA
>JAGHUU010000085.1 GCA_018064695.1 Candidatus Blautia equi
ATATTAGCCTTCTCATTATGACCGCCAAGGTTATAAACCTCACCGACACGGCCTTTTTCAATGACTGCAAGGATACCATAGCAGTGATCCTTTACATATAACCAGTCACGTACATTTAAGCCTTCTCCATATACCGGAAGATTCTTGTCGTGTGTAGCGTTGTGGATCATGAGAGGAATCAGTTTTTCCGGGAACTGATATGGTCCGTAGTTGTTGCTGCATCTGGAGATGGTCACAGGTAAACCGTAGGTTCTGTGATAAGCCAGCACCAGAAGATCCGCACTTGCCTTGGAAGTGGAATATGGGGAGGAAGTATGGATCGGAGTATCCTCATGGAAGAACAGGTCAGGTCTGTCCAGAGGCAGGTCTCCGTATACCTCATCTGTAGATACCTGATGATATCTCTCAATGCCGTATTTTCTGCATGCATCCATCAGTACTGCAGTTCCAAGAATATTTGTCTCAAGGAAGATCTGTGGATTTGTGATGGAACGGTCCACGTGGGACTCTGCTGCAAAGTTCACCACCACATCCGGTTTCTCTTTCTCAAAGATCTCCTCAATGGCTTCTCTGTCGCGGATATCTGTTTTATAGAACTTATAATTGTCATTTTTTAATTCTGACTCAATGGTGGAAGGATTTGCCGCATAGGTACAAACATCCACATTGATCACTCTGTATTCCGGTCTCTCCTCCAGAAGGAGTTTACAGAAACAGTTTCCGATAAATCCGGTACCGCCGGTCACTAAAATAGTCTTCATAACTTGATCTCCTTAACAATTCTCCTCATAGAGGAACTGGTTATCAGACTCGGTAGGGGTTGGTCCCTTCTGATCCTTCTCTGATAAAACAGGTGTGATTCCGTTTAATAATGTTCCCCAGTCAACAGCACACTCCGGCGCATCGTAACGCATGCCGCCCTCTGCTGCTTTATTATATACGTTATCGCATTTATATCTGAATTCCACATCATCAGTCAGGGTCAGGAATCCATGGGCAAAGCCTCTTGGAATAAAAAACTGTCTGTGGTTCTCAGCGCTCAGTTCCACGGATACCCACTGTCCAAAAGTAGGGCTGCCTTTTCTGATATCCACAGCCACATCGATCACAGTTCCCTTGGAGCAGGAAACCAGCTTTGCCTGCGCATAAGGCGGGTTCTGCCAGTGAAGTCCTCTTAAGGTTCCCTTCTGTGCGGAAAAACTCATATTGTCCTGCACGAATTCTGTGGTGATCCCCAGTGCTTCGTATTTCGGTTTATTGTAAGTCTCGGTAAAATATCCTCTGTGATCTCCAAAGACATCTGTCTCAATGATGAGAACACCTGGGATCTTTGTCTCTATTGCTTTCATAATCCTTATACCTTTCTGTATATGACATTCAAGAGTATTATAATTCCTCGATCACGGGTCTTCTGACTTTTTTTCTTGTGATCTCCATGATTCCAAGTGCTGTGATATCCACAGCCTTTGCAGGAACCGTATCCTTTTTCAGGATCTTCTTCATAACATGAAACAGTTCATCCACATGATCCTGATTTTCCATATTGATAAAATCTACCATAATGATGCCGGAGAGGTTTCTGAGCCTCAGCTGGCGGCCGATCTCGTCTGCCGCTTCCAGATTGATCTTACGGTAAGTTTCCTCCGCTTTCTTTTTGTCTGTATATTTTCCGGTATTCACATCGATAGAAACAAATGCCTCTGTCTGCTCAATTACCAGAAAGCCGCCGCTTTTCAGCCACACTTTTTTCTGGCAGATCTCATCCAGTGTCTTTTCCAGAGAAATACATTTATAGAGCGGAAGCAGCTTATCGTCATACAGGCAGACATCGTTTGCTTTACCAGGGCTGATCTCATTCAGATAGGAACGGATCTCTTCTGCAATTGCAGGGTCGTCAGTCTCTATCCCCTCCAGATCGGCGGTGTAGGCATCACGGATAGATGAAACAGCCAGTGATGTAGGACTGTAAAGCAAACTGAACACCGTGCGCATTCTGCCCTCAACTGCTGTTTTATACCAGAGCTTCTTAAGATGAGAAAACTC
>JAGHUU010000124.1 GCA_018064695.1 Candidatus Blautia equi
GGAGAGAGACCAGACAGCAATAACTGCAGTATGATTTCTCTCCTCGTTTCATCGTTCTTGTTTTACGATTTTCCATGAAATGGTTTTAATAGGTTTGGGCACGAAGAATAAGTTATTTCTTCCCACAAATTTTTCGGATGGTGAAACAATGTAACACCTTTTAAAAATTACCCTGAGGCGCAGGGTGTCCAGGGTTCGAGGTCTTTTGTTTGTTTTCTGAGAAAATCAGGCGTGTTTCTTTTTGGAAAGTACAACTGCAATTCCTGTAAGGGATACCAGCATGAGCATGAGATAGAGCATTGGGGTGGATTCATCTCCGGTTTTTACAGGCTTTACATTTGCTCCATGTGTGGTGCCGGCTGCAGGTGCTTTGGCTGGTTTGGAAGGTTTAGCTGGTTTAGCCGGTTTGGATGGAGAGGATGGTTTTGCAGGGGCTGCTGCCGGAGCCTTTTTCTTCTGCAGCTCAAGCTTGATATCGATCTCGTAAATGCCCTCATCCGGATTAAATACAACGTGCTGATCTCCGGTTACGGTATAATCCATGTCTTCCAGTTTGTATACATTCACTCCATCATCGGAGGAATCGATGCTTACGAAGCAGACATCATAATAGGTACTTCCTGTATCTTTGATCAGAACCGGATAGCTTACAGTTTCACCTGCACGCAGCATGAGGATCTCGTCGTAATCTTTCAGACCCTCTCTGTAAAGAGCAATGTGAAATGGTTCGTCAGGCTCGATCATGTTTTTGTGGTCCTCATCCCAGCAGGTTAATGTCAGATTATATCTTCCTGCATAGGAGTAACCGGTTGGTTTCATATCGTTTTTGTAGACAAAGCTTACCTTTGGGGCCTTGTTAAATGCATCTACGGTAATGAATGGATCACTGTCTTCCAGAGATTCGTACAGGAATGTGTAATAGAATGGTTCATACTCATCATCTCCATCAGCGTGGAAATACCATGGTTCGGATTCTTTATGAACAATACCGTCATTATCCATCAGGAATACATAGTAGTGGCCGTATTCAACATTTTCAAATGTAACTTTCTGAAGGGAATCTCCTCTGAAATAGAGTCTCTGTGGAGTTCCGTAGAGCTCAGTACCCTCATCATCCAGGAATAAGCCGGCATATAATTCATCATCGGAGATCAGACCAAGATATCCTTCTGTATACCAATCCCAGGTCATCTGTTCCACGGAAACCTCTACGCTTCCGAAGACATCTTTTCTCTGGAAATCCAGATAAACATCTCTATGTACATCACCGGATTCATGATCGAATTCAAAGGTGCCCTCACCTGTGAGGATATATGGGAAGTCATCATCTTCTGTATCTACGCGCTGTCCGGATACGTCCACAAGATAGATATCGTAATAAGTAAGACCTTCCTCATGAAGCATAAGGTTTACATCTAATTCAGAACAGCCGCAGGCATTTACCCAGCAGTTATATGGATCCTCTGCATCCGGCTCCCAGAAGCCGATATAACATTCAACGTAAGGATCTGCCTCCTCAAGCTCATACTCGTGATTGCTGTCCCAGTAGCTTACATGCAGAGTTACATTTCCATCATATGCGGTGTTGGCGCGAACCTCTTTGCTTTTTCGAATCATGTTCAGCTCAGCAGCAGGCTGGTCATCAGAGATTGTAATTACATTGGTCTCTCCATCAGCTGCGTAGAAGATCTCCTCGATCGTATTATCATCATACCAGCCGCGAACGATGGTCTCATTGTATGGAAGGACTTCGCCGTCCCATTTCATTGGAAGAACATAATAGGTTCCGTATGGAATATCCTCTACAGTTTCGTATTCATAGCTGCTGGATTCGTAGTTGAGAGCGATCATATCTCCAACCTGCTCTGCACCTTCTGCATCCGAAAACAGACCAAAGTAGTAATCGCTGTAGATGCACTCTTCACTGATGCCCCAAAGCTGGTCATCCAGAAGCAGTCTCAGGGAAAGAGTCAGGGAACCGGTTTCTGCAGGTTCTTCTGCTGCAAGAAGCAGTTCCGGGATCTCCTCCTCGGACTCTTCGGTAGTAGTATCTTCCTCCGGGTATACATCCTCATCTTCGGCTTCAGCTTCCTCAGTGCTGTCCTCATTTTCGGTTTCAACTTCCTCATCTTCAACTTCATCTTCTTCGGCCTGTTCTTCTACGGCTTCGATCTCAGGCTCTTCGGACTCATCTGCGCTCTCTGCAGCTTCTGCCTCAGGCTCTTCTTCAACCGGTATCTCAGTGGTTTCTGTCTCAGCATCAACTGCGATTTCCACCGGCTCAGCGGAATCGGTTTCTTCTGTTGCTTCAGCCTCGGTCACCACCTCGGTCTCTTCAACGAATGCTTCTGCATTCACCAATGTCGGCTGTGTAAAGATCATGCTCACTGCAAGTCCGCCTGTTACCACTTTTTTCCACATTTTTCTTCTCATCGTCTTGTTTGTATGGCTATTCCTGAACCATACTCTCCTTTCTTTTATACCTTAGCTTTACAGCCTGTTTCCCTTTGAGTAACTCCATTATCCGATTTATATAGTCCCAAAATCCGTACAAGGTTGTAAGTTTGATTCTCGGTGACAGAATTTTTGTCAGGTATTTTCATATACGTCTGTTCGTGGTAAAATAGCACCATATGTATGTGAATGATCCATAATTACCGGAACTGGAAGGAGGGTAAAGGATGGAAGAAGCGATCAGAAAGCTGATGGAGATCGAAGATGCTGCCAGGGAGATCATGCAGGAGACGGTTCAGAATAAAAAATGGCTGTCTGAGCAGATGGAGCAGGCCTGCAGGGAATACGATGCAGAGCTGGATGCGGAGATGGAGGAGCGCTTAAAAGAGCTTCGGGAATCCATAGGTGAGAGCACAGAAGAGCAGCTGACGAAATTAAGAGAAAAGAACAGCAGAGCATTAGAGAATCTGGAGATCTATTACGAACAAAATCACGAACGACTGTCACAGGAACTTTTTGAAAAAATTCTGCAGTATTGAGCCGTCCGTTATTTGCGTGCCGTAAAAACCTCAGATTCTTTTATTTTTATACCCTGAAAAATATAGAGAAATATAGAGGAAAGGAAGTGATGAGCTTATGGGCAATGTACTTACATACAGCGGACTTACCACCAAGACCAGAGCCATGCAGAGCCGCCTGATCACGGAGAAGCAGATAGAAGAGATCCTGCATTTCACCTCTCTCTCCACCGTGGGCGCCTATCTGAAAAAGACAGAAGAATATAAGGACGAGCTGCAGGATCTGGACGAGACCCTGGCAGACCGCGAGACCCTGGAAAACCGCATCCGCATATCCGTTTTCCAGAACTTCTCCAGGCTCTACCACTTTGCAGGGCAGAGGCAGAGAAAATTCCTGGATCTTTACGGGAAAAGATATGAGATCCGTGTCCTTAAAGAACTCATCACCAACATCTTTGACCACAGGAAGACATCCTTCCCCAATCTGACCCCATACGAGATCTATTTTTACCGGCATTCCGGGCTGGACCTGAAAAAGCTTTCCGCCTGCAGCACCATGGAGGAACTGATCTACGCCTTAAAAGGCAAAGAGTATTTCATTCCCCTCTCCGCGGCAGCAGAAGGTGAAGATCCAAAGCCCTTTGACTACAGCATGGCCCTGGATCTCTACTATTTTTCCCTCATCTGGAAGGAGCGCAAAAAACTCTTTAAGGGAGACGAATTAAAAGAGATCACCAGAGGCTTCGGAGAACAGTTTGACATGCTGAATCTCCAGTTTTTAAGAAGATCCATGAGACATGCAGGTACCTTACATAAAAATATCACCGACCTGCTGATCCCAGTGCATTATAAGCTTAAGGAAGCAGAGCTGAAAGCCCTTGCGGAGGCCGGCAGCAGAGAGGAATTTGACCGGATCTTTGAGACCACCTGGTACGGACGGAAGTTTAAGGAATCAGAGGAATTCAGCCTTGAGACCTTCTTTAACTATCTGCTCCGCGTGACCCTGACCCGTCAGGCTAAAAAAGACCCCTATTCTGTGGCCACACTTTTTTCCTATCTTTATCTGAAGGAGAGAGAAGTGACACAGCTTATCATCGCAGTGGAGTGTGTTTCCTACGGAACACCTCCGGAAGAAGCGATCCGATACATACGAAGCAATTAACCCCGGAGGTAAGACCATGATTGAAAAAATGAAATTTGTCACCATCACCGGGCCAAAAGCGGACATCGACAGGGCGGCAGCCACCTACCTGTCCAAATATGAGATCCATCTGGAAAATGCCATGACAGAGCTTACGGATGAATCCCACCTCACCCCGTTTTTGGAAGTCAATCCCTACAGGGAGGAATTAAATCTTGTAAATTCCTACTATGTAGAGCTGGACGAACCGGAGAAAGTAACACCTGCGGAACTGAAACCATCTGACGCTGCGGCAGCCATCTACCGCGTCCGGACAGCCCTTAAGAATCTGGAGGACGAAAAGAAAGAGCTGGAAGAGCAGTTGTCAGAGCTGGAAAAGCCGCTTGGCAAGATCCGCCCCTTCCGAAATCTGGAATTTGACGTATCAGACCTCTCTAAATTTGAATACATCCAGTGCCGCTTCGGCCGGATCCCAAGAGAACATTTCCAGAAATTCGAGGCCTATATCTTTAACAATCCCGACACCCTGTTCCTTAAGAGCAGTGAGGATGAAGGCTACGTCTACGGCGCTTACTTTGTGCCAAGACATCAGGCCACAAAGATCAACGCCATCTACTACTCCATGCATTTTGAACCGCTCCGCATTCCGGATGAATACGAGGGCACGGTGAAGGATGCCTGTGAGCTGTTGGAAGCACAGAAGAGCGAGATCGATCGGAAGCTCTCCGACAATCATAAGGCCCGTAAGGCACTGTTCCAGATGAATGCTTCCCAGATCGTTTCCGCCCGCGCATCACTTACCAGCCATGCAGAGTATTTTGACATCAGAAAGATGGCAGCCTGCACCAAGGGCAAGGACAACGACCTCTACTATATCATCTGCGGCTGGATGAGCGAGACCGACGCGGACGCACTCATTCAGGATACAGAGAACGATGACCAGTTCTACTGCATCGCCAACGACGACCGCCCGGATGATGACAAGGAACCGCCTGTAAAGCTTAAGAATCCTAAGATCCTGAAGCCTTTTGAGATGTACACAAACATGTACGGTCTCCCGGCCTATGATGAGATGGACCCTACCTGGTTTATCGCCCTCACCTACTCCTTTATCTTTGGAGCAATGTTCGGCGATGTGGGACAGGGACTGCTCCTCTTTATAGGAGGCGCCCTTCTTTATAAATTCAAAAAGATGGATCTGGCCGGCATCATAAGCTGCGCCGGCGTCTTTTCCACCTTCTTCGGCTTCATGTTCGGCAGCATCTTCGGCTTTGAGGATGTGATAGAGGCCAGATGGCTGAGACCTACGGAGGCAATGACCAATGTACCGTTTATTGGTCAGTTAAATACAGTGTTTATTGTAGCCATCTGTTTTGGCATGTTCCTGATCCTGACCTGTATGGTCTTCAACGTGCTGAATGCAGTGAAGATCAAAGATACGGAGAAGATCTGGTTTGACACCAACGCCGTGGCGGGACTGGTATTCTACGGATCCCTCACAGCAGCCGTTCTTCTTTTCCTCACCGGAGCGAAGCTTCCGGCAGGCATTGTGATGGCAGTGATGTTCGGCGCACCGCTGATCGTTATGTTCCTTAAGGAGCCGCTCACCCATCTGGTGGAGAAAAAATCCGCAAAGATCGAGGGCGGCGCAGGCATGTTCCTGGTGCAGGGCTTCTTTGAGATGTTTGAGGTGCTCTTAAGCTACTTCTCCAACACCTTATCCTTTGTCCGTATCGGCGCCTTTGCCGTGAGCCACGCAGCCATGATGGGCGTGGTACTCCAGCTGGCAGGCTACGAGGAAGGCGGCGGCAGCTTCAGCTGGGTCGTTATCATCCTTGGAAACCTCTTTGTCTGCGGTATGGAGGGACTGATCGTAGGCATTCAGGTACTGAGACTGGAATATTATGAGTTCTTCAGCCGTTTCTATAAGGGCAGCGGAAGAGAATTTGAGCCATTTCATAAGTGAGAAAAAGGATTTCAGGAACCTGAGGAGCAAAGAAATCCGGTATCTGAGAGGTCAGAAAATATTTTGCTCTCAACATTATAAGAATTATACAGGAGGTCATCTATCATGACAGTTATCACACAGATCACAGTTGCAGCAGCACTTATTCTCAGCATTATCCTTCCGTTCGGTTACTACCTCATTGGCGAGAAGAACCGCGGACGTTTTAAAACCACCATCGGCTTAAATGCCTTCTTCTTCTTTGGAACCATGCTGGTGGCCATCGCCATGATGTTCACAGGCACAGCTTCCGTACAGGCAGCAGAAGCTGACGCAGCCGGCTTTGCCACAGGCCTTGGCTACATTGCGGCAGCACTTGTTACCGGTCTTTCCTGCATCGGCGGCGGTATTGCAGTAGCCAGCGCGGCAAGCGCAGCCCTCGGCGCAGTCAGCGAGGACCAGAGCGTTCTCGGTAAATCCCTGATCTTCGTAGGTCTTGCAGAGGGTGTTTGTCTTTACGGACTTATCATCTCCTTCATGATTCTTGGTAGATTATAAGATGCAGATCTATCTCATCAGCGACAATGCAGATACCTATACAGGGATGCGGCTGGCAGGCGTGGACGGCGTGGTAGTTGAGGACAGAGCGGAGCTTAAGG
Organism: Candidatus Blautia equi; assembly: GCA_018064695.1. Lineage (GTDB taxonomy): Bacteria > Bacillota > Clostridia > Lachnospirales > Lachnospiraceae > Blautia_A > Blautia_A equi. The sequence continues at coordinate 6,718 of JAGHUU010000124.1, forward strand.
CGGCTCTGGAGCAGGCTGTGAACAACCCTGAGATCGGGATCCTTCTCCTTACGGAAAAGTTTGGAAGGGAGTTTCCTGAGATCATAGACGAGGTGAAGCTTCAGCACAGGACCCCGCTGATCATTGAGATCCCTGACAGATACGGTACCGGCAGAAAACCGGATTTTATCACTTCCTATGTGAACGAGGCCATAGGACTTCGGCTGTAAGCCGGTCTTCTGGCTAACAAAAACAGGCAGGTGTAAGTATGAATACAGAAGTAAAGATCAAGCATTTCCGTGAGACCGCCATCCGGCAGGCCCGGGACCTCTCCGAGGATCAGGTGGAGGCCCATCAGCAGGCCATGGCAGCCATGGAGGTGGAGCATAAAAAGACCAGAAAGAAAAATGCGGAGCTCACCTATCAGATGGAGGAGGAGAGTGCAAGAAGAGAAGCGGCCAGAGTACTTGCCGCAGAGACATTGAACCTTCGCCATGCAGCCTCCGGAAGACAGATGGAGCTTAAGGAGCAGCTGTTTGAAGAGGTGAAGGAGCGTCTTCTCGCATTTAAAAAGACACCGGAGTATGAAACCTATCTGCTTACAAAGATCCGCGAGGCAGTAGCCTTTGCGGAGAAGGATAAGCTTCAAATCTATCTTTCCTCCGAGGATGCCGCGCTTTGCGAGACATTATCAGAAAAGAGCGGATTTAAGCTGGAGATTTCCGAAGCATCCTTTGGCGGCGGCATTCTGGCCTCTATTCCGGAGAAAAATATACAGATCAACAACACCTTTAAGAACGGCCTTGCGGCTGTTTTCAAGGAATTTACCTTTGACGGGAGGGCCAGAGTATGAGCAGAACTGCAAGCATATATGGAATCAACGGCCCGCTGATCTACCTGAAAACAGACCCCGGCTTTAAGATCTCAGAGATGGTCTATGTAGGTGCGGAGCGTCTGGTGGGAGAAGTCATTGGCCTGAAAAGAGGCATGACCACCATTCAGGTATTTGAGGAGACAACAGGACTCCGCCCGGGAGACATCGTGGAGGGCACAGGCGCTGCCATCTCCGTTACCCTGGGACCCGGAATCCTCCACAATATTTTCGACGGCATTCAGCGTCCGCTGGCGGAGATCGCTAAAAATGCGGGCAAATATATCACCAGAGGTGTCAGTGTGGACTCTCTGGATACAGAGAAAAAATGGGATGTGACCATGAAGGTCCGTGTGGGAGATGTGGTCCACGGCGGAACCATCATAGCTGAGACCCCTGAGACCCCGGCTATCATGCACAGATCCATGATCCCGCCTCATATTCAGACAGCTACCGTAGTCAGTGCAGCTCCGGATGGCGCGTATACCGTGCTGGAGCCTATTGTGACTGTGGAACTGCCGGATGGAAAACGGGAGGAGATCGCCCTGGCACAGAAATGGCCGATCCGTGTGCCGAGACCTACCAGCAAACGTTACCCGGCCGGCAAACCGCTCATCACCGGCCAGAGAGTGCTGGATACCATGTTCCCGCTGGCAAAGGGCGGCACAGCAGCCGTACCGGGCGGATTCGGAACCGGAAAAACCATGACCCAGCATTCCATCGCAAAATGGTCTGATGCGGATATCATTATCTATATTGGCTGCGGCGAGCGCGGAAACGAGATGACCCAGGTACTGGACGACTTTTCCAAGCTGGTGGATCCAAAATCCGGCGCCCTTATGATGGACAGAACCGCCCTCATTGCCAATACCTCCAACATGCCTGTGGCAGCCCGCGAGGCTTCCCTCTATTCCGGCGTCACACTGGCAGAATATTACCGTGATATGGGCTACGATGTAGCCATTATGGCAGACTCCACTTCCCGCTGGGCAGAGGCACTCCGTGAGCTCTCCGGCCGTCTGGAGGAGATGCCTGCAGAGGAAGGCTTCCCGGCCTACCTGGCATCCCGCCTCTCCACCTTCTACGAGAGAGCCGGCATGATGCTGAACTTAAACGGAACCGAGGGCTCTGTTTCTATTATCGGAGCGGTTTCCCCGCAGGGAGGCGATTTCTCCGAGCCTGTAACACAGAACACCAAGCGTTTTGTCCGCTGCTTCTGGGGACTGGATAAGTCGCTGGCTTACTCCAGACATTTCCCGGCCATCCACTGGCTCACCAGCTACAGCGAATATACCGATGATCTGACAGCCTGGTACCGTCAGAATGTATCTCCTAAGTTTATGGAGTACAGAAACCAGTTTATGACCATCTTAAATCAGGAGAGCTCCCTTATGGAGATCGTAAAGCTGATTGGAAGCGATGTGCTTCCGGATGACCAGAAGCTGACACTGGAGATCGCCCGTGTCATCCGCCTGGGCTTCCTGCAGCAGAATGCTTTCCACCCGGAGGACACCTGCGTGCCGCTGGAAAAGCAGTTCCTGATGATGGATACCATTATTTATCTTTACGAAAAGTGCCGTACCCTGGTAAATATGGGTATGCCTGTGTCCGTTCTGAGACAGCAGAAGATCTTTGAGCGCGTCATTGCCATCCGCTACGATGTGCCGAACAAAGACCTGAATCTCTTTGAAGAGTACAAAAAAGAGATCGACGCGTTTTATGAACATGTACTGGAAATCAACGGCTGAGAAGGAGGGAGCATTTCATGGCAATTGAATATTTAGGCCTCAGTGAGATCAATGGCCCTCTGGTAGTGCTGGAAGGTGTGAAGAACGCCGCCAATGAGGAGATCGTGGAGTTCCTCATGGACGACGGCACACAGAAGATCGGCCGTATCATAGAATTATATGAGGACAAAGCGGTGATCCAGGTTTTCGAGGGCACCGATAACATGTCCCTCTACAATACCCACACCCGCTTAACCGGTCATCCTATGGAGCTGGGCCTTTCCCCGGAGATCCTGGGAAGAACCTTCAATGGTATCGGCCAGCCTATAGACGGGCTTGGGGATATCAACCCTGAGATGAAGGTGAACATCAACGGACTTCCGTTAAACCCGGTTTCCCGCGAGTACCCAAGAAACTATATCAACACCGGATTTTCCGCCATCGATGGCCTCACCACACTGATCCGCGGACAGAAGCTGCCTATCTTTTCCGGAAACGGTCTGCCCCATGACAAGCTTGCGGCCCAGATCGTGCGCCAGGCTTCCCTTGGAGCAGCCGGGGAGGATAATTTTGCCATTGTTTTTGCAGCCATGGGCGTAAAATACGATGTGGCAGAGTTCTTCCGGAGAGAGTTTGAGGAGAGCGGTGCTTCCGAGCATGTAGTGATGTTTTTAAATCTTGCCAACGACCCTGTAGTGGAGCGTCTTCTGACTCCTAAGCTGGCCCTTACAGCGGCAGAATATCTGGCTTTTGAAAAAGGGATGAACATTCTGGTTATCCTTACGGATATCACCTCTTTCTGCGAGGCTATGCGAGAGGTCTCCTCCTCCAAGGGCGAGATCCCATCCAGAAAAGGCTATCCGGGATACCTGTACAGTGAGCTGGCTACTCTCTACGAGCGCGCCGGCATTGTGGCAGGCGGCACCGGTTCCGTTACCCAGATCCCAATTCTTACCATGCCGAATGATGACATCACCCATCCGATCCCTGACCTTACCGGTTACATCACCGAGGGTCAGATCGTACTGGAGCGATCCCTGCACGGACAGGGCGTGTATCCGCCTATCAACGTGCTGCCATCCCTCTCACGTCTTATGAAGGACGGCATCGGTGAGGGCTTTACAAGAGAAGATCATCAGGATGTGGCCAACCAGCTGTTTTCCTGCTACGCAAAAGTGGGCGATGCCAGAGCCCTGGCTTCCGTTATCGGCGAGGACGAGCTTTCTCCTTCCGACAAGCGTTACCTGGCTTTTGGACGTGCCTTTGAGGCAGAGTTCGTGGGACAGAAAGAAAGCGAGAACAGGGACATTATGGAGACCCTGGAGAAGGGCTGGAACCTGCTGGGACTGCTTCCGCGCGAGGAGCTGGACCGTATCAATACTAAGATTCTGGATAAATACTATAAAGAGACAGGACGATAAGATAAGAAGGGAGTGATTTCATGGATCCGAATGCTTTTCCAACCAAGGGAAACCTGATACTGGCCAAGAACTCCCTGGCCCTTTCCCGTCAGGGCTTTGAACTCATGGATAAGAAGCGAAACATTCTCATCCGTGAAATGATGGAGCTGATAGAGAAGGCCAGAGTGATTCAGACAAAGATCGACCGGACCTTCCGGGATGCCTACGAGGCCCTTCAGAAGGCAAATATGGAGGTGGGTATCAGCCGTGTACAGCAGATCGCCCATACGGTTCCTATTGACGATTCCATCCGCGTGAAGGTGCGAAGCGTCATGGGCACAGAGATCCCGCTGGTGGAATACGACCCCTCCCCGGCGGCGCCTACCTATTCCTACTACGACACCAGAGAGTCCCTGGATGAGGCCCGTGAGGCCTTTGAGCGGGTAAAAGAGCTGTCCATTGAGCTCTCCATGGTGGAAAATGCCGCCATCCGTCTGGCCAACAATATCAAAAAGACCCAGAAGCGCGCCAATGCGCTGAAAAATATTACCATCCCGCGCTATGAAGCCCTGACCAGAGACATCCAGAATGCCCTGGAGGAGAAGGAGCGCGAGGAGTTTACAAGACTGAAGGTCATCAAACAGATGAAGCAATCATAATGAGCGGAACTTACAACATCCGGGGCAGAGAGCTGTTCCGGATGTTTCAGGTACTGCAGGGAGAACATGTTATGGATATTATTGAGAGATTAAGAGAGTTTCAGGATGAAAAGAACGCGGCGTTTCAGGCCAAGCTGACACCGGGGGTGGATAAGGAGCTTTTTCTGGGTGTCCGTGTGCCGGATGCCAGAAAACTGGCGAAGGAATTCTATAAGGATCCGGCTTCCGAAGCCTTCCTTAAACAGCTGCCCCATACTTATTTTGATGAGAACATGGTGCACGGTCTCCTCATCTCAGAGATGAAGGATTTTGAAAAATGTGCAGAAGCCATGGATAGATTCCTCCCTTATGTGGATAACTGGGCTGTGTGCGATATTATTTCCCCTAAAGTGTTTAAAAAGCACAGACCGGAGCTTCTTATAAAGATCCGGGAGTGGATCGCCTCCCCGGAGGTGTATACCTGCCGCTTTGGCATGGAGATGCTGATGTCCCATTTCCTGGATGAGGACTTTTCTCCGGAGCTTCTGGAGCTTCCGGCGAATGTCATTTCCGAAGAGTACTACGTAAATATGATGATCGCCTGGTTCTTTGCCACAGCTCTTGCCAAGCAGTGGGATGCCGCGATTCCATATATAGAAGAGAAGCGAATGGGCCGCTGGGTGCACAATAAGACCATCCAGAAGGCCAGAGAGAGCTACCGCATCACACCGGAGCAAAAGGAATATCTGAAGAGCTTAAAACAGTGAGAACCCTGGAGTGGGAGAGAAAAATGAAGCGTTTATTTAATGATGGCTGGGAATTCACTAAACAGCCGCTTTTTACGAAAATTGAGGAAATGCTGGAGAGACAGGAGGCATTTGCCCCTGTGGGACTTCCCCACGACTGGCTGATCTATCAGGCAAACGATCTGTATGAGGACAGCACCGGATGGTATCGAAGAGTGCTGGACTATAAGAAACAGGCAGATGAAAAGATCTTCCTGTATTTTGAAGGAATCTATATGGACAGCCATATTTATGTGAATCCCCGGGAGAATTCGGAGGCCGTTTTTGAATGGAAGTATGGCTATTCTTCTTTTGAAGTGGAGCTTACGCCTTATCTTAAGGCTGGAAAGAATGAGATCTGGGTGTCGGTGGATCATCAGTCCCCTAACACCAGATGGTATTCCGGCGCCGGAATCTACAGAAATGTCTGGCTGAAGACCGTACATGAAAAATATATCGCGACGGACAGTATTTATTTCCATGCTGAAAAAACAGACGGTGATGTCTGGGATATTATGATATCTGCCGAAGCGCTGGGAGG
>JAGHUU010000061.1 GCA_018064695.1 Candidatus Blautia equi
AAAAATTGCCAAGGGGGATGCCGGTAAATTTCAGCACGCCGTTCGCATCGGTGGGCTGCTCATCCAGAAGTGCTCCGGCTGCATAGGTGCTGGAGCTGAACTGATAGATATCCTCCGCCGCGTAAAGGCCATATTTCGCGCCCTTCACAGGCTGCTGATCCTTGAAATCCTTCTTTGTCACAGTGAGATTGCCGGATGGTGCCGGGTGCATCTTAAGGGTAGCCACACCGGACTCTCCCTGGTAGACAGCCACACCGAAGTCCTGACTTCTGCTGGTGTTGGTCTGGATCTCACCGTCGATCAGCAGGAAGGATACCGGTGCCAGACTCATCTTGCAGGTGAAGGTAAAATCCGTCTTCATCTGCTTTGGAAAGATGATGCGAAGGTAATATCCGTCCTTCAAGGTCACTGTCTGTCCCACCTTCAGTACGCGGGGATTCTCTGCGCCCCTCTCATCCATCTCTGCTTTGCTGGTCCAGTAGCCAAGCTGCCATGGGCTGTCGGCTGTTCTGGTGATGCTGATGGTGTTTCCGGCTTTTGCACTGTCCCTCACCACAATGTTGTAGCTGATCTGATATCCGTCCTCAAAGCCCGCCATGGCGGTATCCACCCAGGCATATTCCGCTTTCCCTTTTGGCCAGATCCTTAAGTTGCTCACCAGGTTTTTGGCGGTCACCTGGGTGCCGTAGCCGTCGTTGGAGGAGAAGGTCATGCCGTCCCTTGCCGGAATGGTCAGGGTGCTGATCTTATCCACAAAGCGGTTTACGCCAACGTGCTCGTACTGTTCTTCCGGAGAACGTCCGTATAAGCCGCTGTAGTGTTTGGAAAGGGCCATATGGGTGAACATATAGCGGTTATCCCATTTGGACCAGTTGATATGGGAACAGGATGGATCAAAGCTGTCGCAGATATCCCCCGGGCCGCCGTAGCCAAAGTAGAGGATCTTCTGCACCAGGGATTTGCTGAGGCTCTTGATGGCCTCGTTTTTCAGCACCTGGCTGTCCATGCCCTTATATGGTGCCTCCATACAGAAGACAGGGGTGCGTCTCTCCTTGCCCTGGTAATCTGTATAGATGAGCTCTCTGTAGGTCACCTTTCTGTCGATCTCATCCAGGTCCAGATAGTCAAAGACCTCCATGCGGTAGACCGGGGCAGAGGCAATCATCATAGGAGTATTCTCATCCGGTGTGCCGGGATCCATGGCTGCCAGGGCTATGATCTCGCCGCTCTCGATCTCCTCCAGAAGCGCCTCACTCTCCGGGTCCTCCGCTTCCACTTCTCCTGCGTTTTCCGTATCCAGGACAATGAAACCAAGGCCCACCTCGGAGTCATCCTCATTCCAGATTCCGTCTGGATTCTCCCACTCCGCAGGATCCCACACTTCTTCCTGATTCCAGGATTCCTCCGGGTTCCAGGGTTCCTCAGGATTCCAGATTTTCTCCGGATTCCGGGCTTCCTCAGAATTCAGAGATTCTTCCGGATTCCAGGTTTTCCCGGAATTCAGGGATTCTTCCGGATTCTCTCCATCTGTCATGTTCCCTGCCTGGAACACACTATCCGGTAAGGTCTCTATATCAGGATAAACGTGCTCTGCATCGCTGCTGGTGCTCTCCGTCTGAGCTTCCGCCTTTGCATAGACGTTTGTATCTACTGTATTTTCAGGTGTTGCCTTCTCATCTTTTTCACTTTCTGCCTCCCACGGCGTTTCGGTGTCATAGATCTGTTCTGTCCCGTAGGACTGCTCTGCCAGGGTCGGCTGATCCGGCCATACCGCAGAAGTGAACAGGACCGCGCCCAGCAGGAGGCTGATCATTTTTCTCTTCATCTTTTCTTCGCTCCTTTGTACCACACGGTTCCTGCCGCTGCCACGGAGAGCAGCAGTTCCATAAAGAGTCCCGGAAGTTTTCCGGCAGCCTCGTCACCTGTTTTCACCGGAGATGTATCATACTGGCCTCCGGTCTGTGTCTGTCCATTGCCCGGCTGCTCCTGCCCCGGCTCCTCCGGCTTCTCTGTCGGCATTGGAGAAGGGCTCTCCTCCTCTACCTTAAATACCCATTTCACCGCAGTATCCCTGAGGGCGTAGGCATTCTTAAGTTCTTTTGGAACGGAGACTGTGAACTCCAGGGTTCCGCCCTGATCGGGTTCCAGTCGGATCAGCTCGTGCTCGCCGTGCAGTGCCTCCGCCTCCAGCTTTCCGTTATACAGAACCGTTCCGTTTAATTTCAGCTGCAGGGTGAGCTGATCCAGCAGCATTTTCTGCTCCTCAGTCAGGTTCAGACCTTCTGTGTGAAAGAGGATCGTGGCCGGACGGTTTGTGGTGTTATCCAGTATGACAGTGTCTCACAGGGTATCACCCGGCATCACAGTGCCAAAATTGGAGAAGAAATCATCGGAGACTGAGATCAGCTTATGGGCTGCCCCGTTAAACTCCACTTTGTGAGCTATGATCTCCTGCTTTCTCTCCACACGGTCGGATTCCTTATGAATGCATACTTCCACTTCCTGATTTCCCCATGGGGACATGGCCTCAAAATCCGGCTGAAAATGCACCGCCTGAATGGCCTGCGCATCCACAATAACATCCAGGTTCTGCCCGGCGTGCTCGTTATCCCAGTAGGCCGGCACCTGCAGGTTATGGAAGATATCCACCGCCTCCGATGGCTCCAGCACGCTGGTATAGTAATAGTACTCGCCTCTTCTCACCCATTTTGCGGAGATGCCGGAGAGGTCTTCATCTCTGAAACCCTCCAGCTCCTCCTTATCGTTCCTGTAACCGACCTTTACGCGGATCCAGCAGGGCTCTGCCAGGTTGGTGATCCTTGGGATCTTGGATACGATATCTCCGGGCTGTACAAGCTTCGGATCCTCATAGGGAATCTCTTTTCCGTCTTTCAGGGAAAACTCCTCCAGGGAGATATCCACATCCCCCATGCGGATCTCATTTACCACCGCGATCTGATCGGAAAAGTAGGCTCCGGTTGCGCCGGCTGAGACTATGCCCAGGGCGGAAAGTCCCAGGATCCATCCTCGTCTTTTTCTTTTCACTTCACATACACCTCCTTACGCCTCAGAAACAGGGTTCAGGTAATATGCAAAGGCCTCTGTGCAGTCAGAGAAAGGATAGGCCTGTACAGATTCCTCGTAGACATAGATGGAGAAGTCTGAAATGTAGTCCGAAAAGGATTCCTCCACCTGACTTCTGTCGATCTGAAAGCCCGTAAACAGCGGGGTGGTGACTTCTCCTTCTTTCAATGCATATCTGTAGTAATAGTATCCGTCCGTATGGTATTCCCAGTCCGCGGTGTTCAGGTTCTCCAGCGTCACCGCCTTTCCAATGTCGTAGTTGGAATAGGAAAGGGCCGCTCTCACATAGCAGTCCACGTTATAACCGGACTCTCCGCCGCCGGTGTTAGCCACCCATACGGTCTTTTTATAGTGCGGATTCTCTTCGTTCTCTACCCCCGGCTGATCCGGAAAGTCCTCCCGGATGTCTGTGATGTTTCGCCCAACAGCGGTCTTATTCACAGCATCCGTGGTCGCCACCAGATAAGCCAGGCTTCCGCCGGACCCTAAGATCCCCGCAAGCATCAGGATCCCCAGGGTCAATTTCTGTCCATGCTTTTTCAATGCTTCACATCCCTTCTCCTGTTGAGGAGTCGTATTACTTCTTTACGCATTCTGTTTCAGGTATTTCTGATATGCCTCTTTTGCCTGCGCAGGCACATCTGTGGAATCTCCGCCGGTGTTCAGGGACTGAATTGCGTAAGCGTGGACCGGAATATTCAGCTGACGGGTCTCTAACTGTCCCTCGATCACGTTGGCAAAGGTGACTTCGTCAAACAGGGTGTTGGTGGAGTCGCCTGCCTCCACGATCTGATCAAACGCGTAGGTATATACCTTCTGAGTCTCGGAATCGCTGGTTCCAAGCAGAGTCCAGTTCTCGTTAGGTGTGAAAGTGAAGAGCTCAGTGTTGGCCGCAGGGATTCTGCTTCCGTCAGGGTTTGCGCAGATCACGTTCGCCTTTGGAATGGCGATCTCCAGATACACAAAGGCGGAGTTAATGCCTGTGTTTGTGATCTTAGGGTCTTTTTTGATCTCCTGGGTAGGAACGATTTCTTTATTATCCTCCGGTTTCCAGTTTGGCTCGGTGAGCTCAATGTCCACCTTGCCCACCACGAACTCATTCACCGCCTCCTCGCGGTCGGTGAGGTAAGCGGAGGTTCCTCCAAGCACCAGCATGCCCGCTGCGCTGCAGGCCAGAACAGTTTTCAGCATTGTTTTTTTCGTCATTTTCATATTTGTTTTTCCGCAGGGTCTCTATGCCCTGCTCTCCTCTCTGATCTTGAATAATTCAGAAGTACATACTGTGAAAAGATACAGAAGCAGAAAGGCTCCCATAAGCAGCATTCCTTTTTTTGATCTCAGAAAAAAGATCACATAACCAAGATAAGGGATGGCGGTGCTGACGCAGCCGATGATCTGCCCCGGTGTGACCGGTTCTCCGTCGGGGAGATCGTTTGCATCCCCGCGGGTCTCATAGGCATCATCCAGCACGCGGCTGACCCGGTGCGTCACCAGGTTTTTCCCCAGGCGGTAGGTGATCACATCTCCCACCACGGGATCTCTTCTGTCTGTATTTACAAGTACAACACTTCCGGTAGAAATAGCCGGCTCCATGGAGCCGGACAGGACTGCGTAGGAGCGTATTCCCAGCAGAGAAGCACTAAGCAGGAACAGTCCTAAAATGGCAGTACACCAGAACGGAACCCCCATGATCTTCATAAAAAGGTTCCAAAGTTTATGTTTCATGAGAAAGAACTCCTTTTCAGGCAGACTTTAACAGGGTCTTAGCTTTCTGCCATGAAAACACCCATAGGCATCACCTCTTCTTTGATTTTTTTCATATAAGGAATATTGGGAAAAAGTAAGAATCTGCTGCATCGCAGATCTTTTGAGATGAAGAACCGGAAAAGAAAACGAATGCTCTTTTCCCGGTCCTCCTGAAAGGATTTTACATGAATGATTGTAAGGCTTAAGTTTTCTGAAATCAAGAAAAAGTTATCGTAATATTCCGACACTTATCGACTGTATCCGCATGGATTCGACACCAAAATGAATGCAAAAAAAGAGAACCATCCGCTTTTTGGATGGTTCTCCGAAATACTCCCGTTTATAGAATCTTATACAAGACGTCTTACAGAAAGAATGGTTCTGTATGCTGCGTTGTTGCTGATCTTAATTCCGTCTCTGGAGTTGGATGCGTGTACGATCTGGCCATTGCCCATGTAAATAGCTACATGTCCGCCGTAGCAGATCAGGTCTCCAGGCTGAGCATCGGCATAGGATACCTCGTATCCGGCATTCTGCTGCTCATAGGAGGTTCTTGGAAGGCTTACGCCAAAGTTGGAATATACGCTCTGTACGAAACCGGAACAGTCTGCTCCGTTGGTAAGGCTGGTGCCGCCCCATACATATGGGTTTCCTACGAACTGAGTAGCATAATCTACTACAGAGGAACCGCTGGAGCTGTAGCCGGAACTATAGTTAGAGCTGCTGGAGCTGCTCTCATAGCTCTCGGTATATACAGTGTTGTCGGTATCGATCACGTTGCCGTACTCGTCATAGTCATAATCGGAGCTGGAGCTTGTGGTGGTCTCCTGGGTCTGCTGCTGTGAGCCGTCTGCCATTACAGCAACGTATACAGGGTCGCCGTCTTCATCGTAAACTGCATTGCCGTAGTCGTCGGTCTTTACATCGTATACGATGTCACCGCTCTCATCGCGCATGTACTCGCCGTCAGAGTAGTATCCGGACTGCTGCTGCTCGTTGTAAGCTGCCTCTTCCTGTGCGATTCTCATGGCTTCTGCTCTCTCAGCCTCCTCAGCTGCGATACGCTCTGCCTCGAGTCTCTCAATCTCTACCTGCTGCTGATAGATGATAGCTTCGTAATCAGCTGCTACGCTGTATGCGTATGCGATCTCATCGTCACAGTTATAAGATGCATCTTTGGTGATTGCGATCTGGTATTCCAGGTTGGACTGCTCTACGGTGAGCTCCTGCTGCATTGCTTCCAGATCGGATTTCTCAGCGATGTATTTTTCCTGAAGGTCTTTTACCTGATTGATGGTGTTTACATAGGTCTCCAGGCTCTCTCTGTCGTAATCGTACATCTTCTGGGTGTACTCGGCTTTGCTGAGAAGCTCGGAAAGGCTTTCTGCACCGAGCATCATCTGGAACCATGCATCGTTTCCGCCTTTTTCGTAAAGGTACTGGATACGTTTTTTCATGGCCTCGTACTGTTTGTCGCGGGCTTTCTCTGCCTTTGTAAGGTTAAGAGCTGTGGTGTCGATATCTGCCTGTTTGGCTGCGATATCGTTGTTCAGCAGGTCGATGGAGACGATGACGTCTACCAGGTTGCTGTTCAGGGATGCGATCTGGTCCTCCAGAGCGTGTTTCTGGGTCCAGAGTACACTGATGTTGGTATAAAGAGCATCGAGCTGTGCACAGTTCCATGCCTGATCTTCAATTAAATCCTGTTCAATATCTGCGCTGACAGCGGTGATCTGAGCTGCGCTCATCATGATTGCCAGAGTCATGCATAATATTTTCTTCTTCATGGTTTTCACCTCGTATTTGATAGTTATGTTGTTAAGATACTTTATCAAGTTCCTGTACATCTTAACACAGCATTTTCATTTATGCAAGTAAAATTCAAAATATATTTAAAAACTTTGTAACATTTAGTTGTAAATTTGTAAAATTATAGAAAGTGAAACATCTGGAACAGGGGCCTGTTCCGGAGGTTCCACTTTCTAAAAGGATGTCTTATAAGCTTGGTAATTATTTAAAGAGGTCTGCAAGGATCTGGTCTGCAGTCTTGTTTGCATATCCATCGGGGTCAGACAGGGTGGTTCTGTTCCATCTCAGGTAGTTACCGTTTCTGATGTAGTGACCGGAGGAGGTGTTGTATTTGTACTTGGTGTAGCCAGGGTACTTGCTCATGTACTTCTTAGCCAGTGTGATTGCCTGGCTGCTGTAGTTTCCGTCAGGTTTTGGAGTACCTGCGATCTGAACTCCCGCATTGTTGGTGGAGTGGATGATTACAAGACTCTTATCAGCACACTGTCCTAATACAATCCAGGTGTGGCCGTCGTTGTAACCTACATCACCTGCAACGAATTTGTAATCGCTTGCTGCAAGATCGGACTGGGTGAGGATGGTTCCCCAACCGCGTCTCTTGTAGGAAGGACCTACATCACCGGATACTACGGTGTATCCGCTGCCCACGCCGGATTTGGTCTGCATTACCTGGTATGCTGCCCAGCCTACAAAACCGGAGCAGTCAAAGCCTTTTGCTCTTGTGGAAGAGCTGAGGTCACGGTAGTTGTTGAAGTCATAGCTGCTGGACTGCATGTCGTACCACTCTTTGCACTGTGGGTTTAAGCCCTTTCTGGTGGCATCGTTCCAACCGCCGCCCCATACGTACAGTGCCTGTCCTACCGGAATCAGTGCGCCTGCAAGGTAGTTCTTAAGGGTTCTTGCAGAAGAAGGAGCGGTGAGGGTAACTCCGGTGCCCTTGGAAGTACAATAGCCCTTGGAGTTGAAGGTACAGATCATACCGTCGATATTAACGGTGGTGTTTACGAAATAGTATCCTGTCTGAGGATCAAAGTAACGCTCGTTTCCGGTGGTGTTCTTTACCCAGCCGGTAGCGGAAAGTCCGTTCTTAGAATAGAAGTATCTGGTTCCTTTGGAATCGCTTACATAGCCGGTCTTCATAAAACCGTTGGTTGGATCAAAGTAACGGAACTGGCCGTTGCTTGCTTTTACAAGGCCGGTAGCCATATAGCCGGAGCCGTTGTAGAAGTAACGCTTCTGGCCTTTGGAGTTGGTGAGCCAGCCGATGGTCATGTAACCGTTTTTGTCAAAGTAGCGTTTCTTTCCGTTCTCGGTAAGCCAGCTGCTGACTTTCATGTAGCCGGTCTTTGGATCAAAATAAAGTGTCTTTTTGGTGCTGTTTACTACAAAGCCGGTGGCCATAACACCGGTGTTTTTATAGAAGTAACGTTTCTGGCCGGTGCTGTTTTTTACATAACCGGTGGCCATTCTGCCGCTGCCGGAGTAGAAATAGTATTTCTTTCCGTTCAGGGTGAGCCAGCCTGTGATCTTTTTGCCGTTCTTATAATAGTAAGTATAGGATCCTTCTTTTACGAAACCGTTCTTGACAGCCGCCGAAACTGCAGTGCTTCTGAACATAACGCTTGCACTGAAGAACAACAGCATTACAAGAAACATAATTCCAAGCTTTCCAGATTTTTTACTTATCTTTTGCATTTTTACCTTCCTTTACTTTCATAAAGATTCTCTTGTTTTCATGGAGAACATACTCTTGTTTTTACAAGTTTGTTACATTATTGTAAATTCATTATACAACAGGAGCCCTCTTTCGTCAATACGGAATCACACTGGCAAAAAGTATAACAAATCAGCGAAAAACCTTCCGGTTTCGTAAAAAAATGCTATTTCGCGCTGTGTCGCTCTGTCGTTTCAGAGTGAAAAAACATGAAAAAAGCCCCGGAATCCGAGGATTTCAGGGCTTTTGCGGGCTTATTTGTTAACAAATCGTGCCGGAATATTACAGTAAATGTGCACGAAGCTCAGCGCCGTCCAGTGCGCTTAAGTATGCAGGAGCTACATCAAATACGGGCTTGCAGCCCTTCTGTCCCTCTTTGCTCATGCGGTATGCAGCACGTGCATATGCTGCAATTACAGAGGAAGTGAACTCTGGGTTGGAATCCAGCTTCAGGCTGTACTCGATGATGTGTTTGTTCTCATCGTTCCAACCGGTGGTGCCGGTACGGATCACAAATCCGCCGTGCGGAATGCCGCTGTGGTCACGGATCAGCTCCTCCTCGGAGATGAAGTGTACAGTGGTGTCATACTGGTCAAAATAGTTAGGCATGGTCTTGATCTCGTTCTCGATACGAGCCAGATCTGCGCCCTCCTCAGCTACTACAAAGCACTCTCTGGTGTGTTTTTCTCTGGTGGTGAGCTCTGGGTTCTCTCCTGCGCGTACTGCCTCCAGTGCTGCAGGTACAGGGATGGTGTACTGCTTGCCGTTCTTAACGCCCTCAATTCTTCTGATGGCATCGGAATGTCCCTGGCTTACGCCCTTGCCCCAGAAGGTATAATCCTTACCGTTGGTAAGAATTGCGTTTGCATACATACGGTTCAGGGAGAACATACCCGGATCCCAGCCTACGGAGATGATGCCTACATGGCCGTTCTCTGCTGCTGCCTTGTCTACATTTGCAAAGTGCTCAGGAATTCTTGCATGGGTATCAAAGCTGTCTACAACATTGAACCACTGTGCATATTTTGGAGTCTGAACAGGAAGGTCGGTAGCGCTTCCGCCGCAGAGGATCAGGACATCGATCTCATCCTTCATCTTCTCAGCGTCGTCTACATGATATACCTTTGCTGTCTCAGTCAGAATTTTTACAGCTGCAGGATCACGTCTTGTGAAAACAGCCACAAGCTCCAGATCCGGATTGTGTTTAATGGCGCACTCTACACCACGGCCAAGATTTCCATATCCTAAAATACCGATACGAATACTCATTTCTTTTTTCCTCCTCATCTATGCAGGCGGATCTGCGGGAAAAGCATCCAACACATCACCGCTGCTCACCCTTGAATCATTTTCTCCGGTCACCTAATCAGCAAGTGATTAGGTGCCGTGTGAACTGTACGGGTATATAATAATCGCTCTTTTTTGAATTGTCAAATGGCAGATGTCAGCAGCAGAAAAAACGCGGGCCGCAGCAAAGATTGCACATGATGTTGGCCAGGCAGAGCTTCATGCAGAAGTCATTTCCCGACACAGGCATGCCGCCAAACGGCATCTGCTGCTCCTGATACCAGGAACCGCCGTTCTCCATGTTCTGGAGGGTCATGCGGTACTGCATATTGTCCGGCTCCATGCGCACTGCCTCGCGGATGTCTGAGAGAGCATTCACATTGTTTCCAAGTCCCATGTTTGCCCTTGCGGAGAGATAATACCACTGGGCATTTCTGATATGCAGGGATGAGAGAAGGTTCAATGCATCCTGGAAGTGCATGTTCTGGATGAAATTGGATGCAGCCTGACGGCGAAGGGCCTCCTCATCCTGATATTCCGGCTCCGGGTTTCCGCCAAAACCTCCGAAACCGCCAAAGCCGCCATAACCGCCCTGACTGCCGTAGCCGGTGTAGTCAGAACCGCCGGAATAGCTGCTGCCGTACTCCCGCTCCTTCATGATTTGCTCATAGGCCTGCTGCACCCTTTTGAACATCTCCTCCGCAGCGTCTTTATTCGGATTATTGATATTTGCATCCGGATGATATTTTCTGCTGAGTGCTCTGTAGGCCTTCTTCACCTCATCGTCCGTTGCGTCTCTGGTTATCCCCAGAATCTTATATGGATCCATTTATTTCTTCTCCTGTTTTTTCTCACGTTCCCCGGTGATCTCCGCAAAGCGGCACCACACGCCGGAATATAATATGTTGCGGAGGATATCCGCATGCCTTAACACAGGCAGTTTCTCAAATTCACGTCCCACCTCGGACATCATAAGGAGCATCAGGCTCTTCACATACTCCGGAAAATCCGGCTGTCCGAACCTTTCTGCAAAAGGATTGTAAAGACCTTTCTTTACATCCTCCTCCACATCGTCGTAGGCGTCCATGATATAGATGAATTTGCCAAGATAAAACCCGATCTTTCTTAATGAGGTCTCCCACATATCGTTCCGATATGCCATGATCTCAGCCAGGATGCGTCCAAAGCAGCCGCTGACCAGATCGATATTTCTCTCCTCCTTCGCCTCCAGGGCAGATAATTCTGCCAGGCCGGAAACGAGCTTTTCTGTCTTCTCCGGATATTTTTCCTTCAGGGCTTTCACCTTGCTCTGCAGCACGCCGGCGTAGGCCAGTCTGGTGGCTTTCCTCTCATCATTCCAGTCGTCCATGCATTTATAATAGGTAAGAAGCAGGTTCATATCCGCCACATAGTCCGTCACGCAGCTCTTTTTAATGGGCTGTTTTCTAAATGGATGAATGGCACAGTAGGAAGTACCGGTGCTGGTGCGGGGCTCATAAAGGCCGTCCAGCAAAAGCACCAGAAAGGTCATATCATAGCTGATGGAGATCTGTCCCGGAACGCCGAATCGTTCTTTCAGCTCCCGGCAGAGGCCGCAATAGTAGGTCTTATATTCATCATATTCCCGGAATCTGCTCTCCGGCTTGTTCATTACGATATATCCGAACATGTAGGCTCCCTGTCAGATCTTTTTGATAAACTTGGTGTGGCATTTAGGGCAGTCGATCTCCACTTTCTTTCCGCTGCCCCTTGGAATACGGATCTTCTGGCCGCAGCCCGGACAGTTATAGATGTGGTGGGTCTTCTTCTGATGGAGCATGTACTTCTGTCTCTGAAATTTGTTTCGGATGCCTGCGGTTGCGCTAAGGAACTTCTGGTTCTCCGCATAGCGGGCACTGATGTTTCTGGAAAACATACGGAAGTAGGTGTAGCCCAGGATGGCAAAAGCAATGAGGTCCAGAACGCTGCTTCTTAAAAATATGGAAGCGATGAGGACAGCCATGGAGATGAACATGGTGCATCTGCAAAGCTGGTCCGCGCCGTAGCGGCCTATCATGAAATTGCGCATAAACCGGTTGAATTTATCTAACATAAGAAATCGCTCCTTTCTTATTTATATAATGCCTCTGTTTTTACAGTTCATTGCAGACCTGGAAGATATAGAATTTCAGGTAGTAGGACTCGTCGGAGGACCAGAGGATCGGGTGATCGCTGGCCTGAGTGCGGTACTCTACCTGTCTCAGTCTCTTATGTACGTTTTTGGCCGCCTGACCGATGGTCTGGGTGAAAAGCTCGTAGGTCATGAAGTGGGAGCAGGAGCAGGTGGCCAGGTAGCCGCCGTCCTTCACAAGCTTCATGGCGCGGAGGTTGATTTCTCTGTAGCCCTTGGTGGCATTTTTTACGGAGTTTCTGGATTTGGCAAAAGCCGGAGGATCCAGAATGACCACGTCGAACTTCTCTCCTGCCTCCTCAAGTCTTGGAAGCAGTTCGAATACGTCCTCACACTGGAATTTTACCACATCGGAGAGACCGTTTAATGCGGCATTCTCCGTAGCCTGCGCTACTGCCAGCTCAGAGGCATCTACACCAAGTACACTGGAAGCTCCGGCAATGCCGGCGTTCAGTGCAAAGGAGCCTGTATGGGTAAAGCAGTCCAGAACCTTTGCGCCCTTGCAGAGCTTCTGGATAGCCAGTCGGTTGTATTTCTGATCCAGAAAGAAGCCTGTCTTCTGTCCGTTCATCACATCCACAATGTAGTGCACGCCGTTCTCCACGATCTCCACATCGGTAGGGAACTCTTCTCCGATAAAGCCTTTATATGGAAGCATTCCCTCCTGCTTGCGCACCTTGGCATCGCTTCTCTCGTAAACGCCGCGGATGGTGATGCCGTCCTCCGCAAGGATCTTTTTCAGCAGATCCACGATCAGGAGCTTCCATTTATCGATGCCGAGGGCCAGGGACTGTACTACCAGAACATCGGAGAACTTATCTACTACCAGACCCGGCAGGAAATCTGCCTCGCCGAAGATCACACGGCAGCTGCTGGTGTCCACAACTTTTTTTCTGTATTCCCAGGCATCGCGGACTCTCTTTTCAAAGAATTCCTCGTTGATCTCCTGGTCAGGGTTTCTGGTGAGGAGTCTCACCAGGATCTTGGAGTTGTTGTTAATGTATCCTCTTCCCATAGGATATCCGTCGAAATCCCTTACCAGAACGATGTCACCGTTTGTAAACTCGCCCATCACGCTGGCCACTTCATTGTCAAAGATCCACATGCCGCCGGATTTCAGAATTCTTCCTTCTCCCTTTTTCAGTGTCACTACTGCAAATCCCATGGTATTTTCCTCCGTTTCTATGCTTAGCGCATAGTATTACATAATATTTTGTTATCATAACACATTCCGTTCACGATTTCCAGTTCTTCGGAAATTCGCGGGGACAAAAAGAAGAGGCAGATATCTGCCTCTTCTTAAATATCATAGCTGTTACTTTTCAGGATCAGTCAAGAACCTCAAGGTCCTCATCGGTGATCTCGCCGTACTCGGTCATGCCGTCGTCAACTGCGTCAAGGTTGTCTGCCATCTCGGTAGCTGCGGACCAGTCAAAAGCTTCAACAGGCTCCTCACCGTAGAGTTTCTCAAAGAATTTCATTACATCGTCAAAGATCAGCTCGCGGTCAAATGCGTCTACATCAGCCATGTACTGGTCTGGCTCCATAATGCCCTCAATTGCAAAGAGGTCTTTCAGGTTCAGGTACAGAACGTCAAGCTCTGGGGTCTCGTATTTGTCATCAGGATTTACCCAGTAATCATCAACGCCGTCTTTCAGAACATCGAAGAACATCTTCTGGATGTCTTTGGTTACTTTCTCTGCGATCTCGGTGTTAAGGGTTGCTGCAGGGATTGCGTCATCACCCATCTCATCTCTCAGAGCTGCTGCATCGCCGAAGAACTCGCCCTTGCAGAAGTTCTCAAGATGCTCGAACATTTCTTTCTGCTCATCGGTAAGGTCGTTCAGGTTGATAGCGTCCTCAGTCTCAGTATCCATGCCTTCGTCAAATGGAATCTCATCCTCGCCAGGCATATCCTCGATGATCTCGCCGCCAAGTTCCTCCTCAGGGTTGAACCATACGTCGTTATCGGTTCCGTCAAGAACCTCGCCGCCGATCTCTTCCTCTGGGTTGTTCCAGATGTCGTTGTCGGTTCCGTCGAGTACGATGTCCTCCCAGCCGTCGCTGCTGAGATCCCACTCGCTGTCGTCGAAGAGGTCGTCCTCATCCTCTGGAGTGATGTCTGCGCCGGTGCTCATCTCAAGCTCAGGGTCCTCACTGGAGGTCTCTAATACAGGGCCGCCGTTCTGAATGAGAACGTTCACGTTTACGCTGTTGATGATGCTGTCCTCATCGTCGATGTCGATGTCAGGCTCGCCTTCAAGAGGCTCATCTACAGGCTGCATGTTCTCATCGCCGCTTAAGTTGCCCTCTACCTTCTCGAGGGTCTCTTTCATCTCATCGTAATCGTAGTCCTGCTTAGCGATGTCTTCAAGGACCTCAACGATCTTGTCAAGGATGACCGGATCAATGGTTACATTGTTCTCCTGAGCGATGTTTACAACA
>JAGHUU010000004.1 GCA_018064695.1 Candidatus Blautia equi
TTTACATTGAAATCTTTTGCCAGATTTCTGAAATCTTCGGTCTGGATGGTCTGAAGCTTATCAGGTCTCATGGACAGCATTTTTACAAGGATCTCTGCGGATTTCTCTGCTGTATGCATAAGTCCGAAGGTGAGATCAAAGTCAAAACCGGCTGCAAACATTCCGTGATGAGCCCAGATGGCCAGATCATATTCCTTCATAAGCTCAGAGGTAGCTACTGCGATATCTCTTCCGCCCGGAACCATCCATGGCACAACGCCAACACCGTCCGGGAATACAACAGGACATTCGGTAGCCATTTCCCAGAGCTCTCTTGTAAATACCTCATCCTTAAGCGGAAGTACAAAAGTAAGTGCAATGATATTGGTTGTATGGGCATGATAAATAACACGGTATTCCGGATTCTTCAGAACCTTTACCTCATGGTTCATAAGGTGGCTTGGCAGCTCGGAAGTAGGCTTTCCGCCATTTACAAGGCCCCATACGATACGATAATTCTCACCCTTCTCATCAAGCTCGATCATGCACATGGAATCCTCAGGTTTGATGATCACATTGCGGAAATATTTGCCGCTTCCGGTAACAAGGAAATACTCTCCTGCAAGGGCAGGTACCTCTGTTCCGATCGGTCTCCATTCCATTGGTTCAAAGTTATCTTTTACGGATTCCACTTCCTCCGGTTTCACACGATAAGAAAGGCTTCCGCCGTTTCTTTCATGCCAGCCCTGCTCCCATCCGTCATTGGCCATTCTGATAAATCCCTGTACAAATTCAGCATCTAAAAATTTCATCTTTCTTTCATCCTTTCTTTTATCTGCAGATGATCTCTACCGGAACATCCATGATTTTAGCAACTTTAAGAATTGTATCGATATGTCTTCCCACTGCAGCAGCCATATGATGTGTAGGGCCTGCCTCACTCCACTGATTACAGAATTCTCTTGCTCCGATGGAGAAGCGGGTTCTCATATTGGTATCTCCAAACATGAAGATCGGTCCTTCCTCATTGACACCCTCTGCGACAACAAATTTAAAATGACCGTCCTTGTCCTGGGTGATTCCAAGATAGGTAACATCGCCTGTCGGAGGATAGAACTGGGTCAGGTAACCGCCTCCGGTCTTTCCGTGGAAGACATCCACGATCTTCATGGTAGGCTTCTTTGCCTGTGAGATATCCGCATCTCCGGAGCCGGAATGTCCAATGATACAGATATCCTCATTAAAGTCAATGGAGTACATCTCGGATAACTGGCCGGTTCCTGCGATGGTCTTTAAGATGCTCATAGCCATAGCTACCTTGATATCTCCCTCTACCGCGCAGGCAGTGCCCTGTTTGATCAGCATGGAGAAGGCCGGAATCAGCATACTGTCGAGCTTGCCTGCGATTCCTTTTGCGTAGCCGTCATAATGAGAAGCCACAAGAGCCAGATCCTCATCCTTCACCCATTTTTCAAAGGCAACAACATAACGGGCCATATCCCATACGGTTTCTTCTGTTGCCTCTTTTCCGTCTTTGTCGGGCGCAATGTCAAAAGTATTCAGGATATCTGCGGCTTTAGCGCGGATTGCTGCCTCGTCTGTGATGTCATCTGCAATCGCCCACATCTTTTCCTAGTCAAACTGCTTGGTGTAAAGGCCCATGCGGTTATAAAGGTTGGTCTCATCAATATAAAGATCCATCATGCCAGGGTATGGACGTCCGATCTGTGCAATGTTGGTATAACGGAATCTTCTTCTTACCTGTGCGGCTCTGCACCACTGCTCGATTTCCTTCGCAACGTAGGCATCTCCGCCTTCTACTACACCGGTAATGACTGCATGTCTCTTTCCTGCACGCTCTAGGTCCGCAACCATCTCACCAACCGCACCGCAGGCATACAGCTCTCCCAGCCATTTCTCTGTATCGGTATTGGCATAATCAGGTGCCTTTAATTTCTGTACGTTGACCAGTACCACCGGAACATTTAAATCACGGATCGCCGGCAGCATGTTGTAGCTGGTCGCGTAGGTGAGCAGCTGTAATATTACCAGATCTACATCTGCGGCACGGAATTTATCTCCGGCTGCCATAGACAGCTCCTTTGTGGTGACCAGACCGCCGTCGATCAGCTCTACTGTATCCGGAATGGTCTTCTTAAATGCTTCATACTGGCTCTCAAACTCAGGTACCAGACCCGGGAACTGAGGCAGATAAGCCCCAAGAGCGATGGCAAATACGCCGATTTTTGCTTTGGTTTCAACTAACATATGTTTATCCTCCATATCACATAAGCTGGATCTTCAGGTTTCCGATAGCGGTTGCCTCGATTGGAAGGGCAACTACCTGTTTTCCTGTTGCTTTTTCTGTCAGGGCATTCAGGAATGCATTTTTTGCTCCGCCCCCGACAATATATAACTTCTCATAATGTTTTCCTGTATTATGCTCAAGCTCTTCGATCGCCTTTCGGTAGCTCTCTGCCAGGGAAAGATATGCGCATCGGAAATAGTCTCCTACTCCCATGTTTCCGCATCCTAATGCCGTATCAAAAGCTGCTTTCATGCTCTTTGGAGCCAGGAATTCCGCTGCATCGGCATTTACTGTTCTGTCAAAATCCGATGCAATAGCCTTCTGAACAATGCTTCCAAAATCCTCCTCCGGGCACAGGGCACGGCGAAGCTCATTTACCAGCCACATTCCCATGATATTCTTCTGGTAACGGTTGTATCCCACACCGCCCTCATTGGAATAGTTCGCTTCCCTGCTGGCATCATCGGTAATCGGTCCTGGTGTTTTTACGCCAAGAAGGCTCCAGGTACCGGAAGAAACATACAGATTTTCTCCCTCCATTGGAATGCCCTCAACGGCGGAACCGGTATCGTGGGTGGCACACAGCATGACCTGAATACCCTCATATTCCCCGCTCACCTCTCCCGGCTGATGCAGTTTTGGGAAAAGATGCTTCGGCAGATCTAGTCTATCAATGATCTCCTGATCAAATTCCAGAGTGTCTGCGTCAATCATTCCCATTGTAGTGGCATTGGTAAATTCCTTTGCCTTTTTTCCGCACAGCTTGTACATCAGATATTCCGGGATCATCAGAAAATCTGTAACTCCCTCAAGGCGGCCCCTGCATTTGTCATCGTAAAGCTGATACAGGGTATTAAATGTCTGGAACTGACATCCTGTGTGGCTGTACAATTCTTCAAATGGCATTCTTTTATGGACTTCCGGAATCACTATTTCTGTACGACTGTCCCTGTATGCATAGACAGGTAATACTTCCTCTTCTCCCTTTAACAGCACATAATCCACGCCCCATGTGTCAATGGAGAGAGAATCAATATCCGGATATACCCTGCGGGCTTCTGCGATTCCGGCTTTTACATATCCAAGCAGTGCTTCTGTATCCCAAACCAGATGTCCATTTTCTTCTTTTACTCCGTTTGGGAAACGGTATACTTCTTTTGTTTTAATTTCTCCGTTCTCGGTCCAGCCAACAATATGCCGGCCGGAGGATGCACCGATATCTATGGCAAGTGCATACTTCATTTTCATCACCTCGACCATATTTAATCATAATAAGAGGCCCTGATAAAGAACGGTGTTTGACTGAAAAAGTGTCCTTATTTGTAGTTGCTGAGTTTCTCTTTTCTGCGTTATAATAACAGCACAGAGAGGAGCGGTAACTATGATAGATCAGGATTTACTGGATATGATCCGTATCATCAGTCCGGAAGAGCAGCGCATTTTGGACGGGCAGGCAAAGATCCAGAAAGAAATATATATGGACGCAGGCTCCGATATCATTGATGCGAAAAAGCTTCTGGATGCCGGAAAACTCATTGATATCCGCCACCATACAAGGTTTGTGCATTTCCCGGAGCACAGTCATAATTATGTGGAAGTTGTCTATATGTGCTGCGGTTCCACTACTCAGATTGCCAATGGGCAGAAAATCGAGCTGCGCACCGGGGAGCTTCTTTTTTTCGGTCAGGGGGCACGTCAGGAGATCCTTCCCGCAGGTAAGGATGATATTGCTGTCAATTTTATTATTCTTCCCCAGTTTTTCGACCGTGTACTGGAAATGATCGGAGGCGACGAAACGCCGCTTCGGAAATTCATTGTGGATTCCCTCCGCGGCGTTAACTCAAGCTATCTTTATTTTCAGGTTGCCGATGTGCTTCCTGTTCAGAATCTGATTGAAAATCTGATCTGGTCCCTGCTGAACGGTTCTACCATGAACCGGAGAAGTATCTGTCAGAACACGATGGGACTTCTTATTATGCAGCTGCTGAACTATACGGACAGGCTTGTATATCCGTCCGAAGAAGAGGCTACCATTGTCCGTGTTCTTCGTTATATTGAAGAAAATTACAGGACGGGTACGCTGACAGAGATTGCGGATTTTCTTCATTATGATCTGTACTGGCTGAGCCGTGAGATCAAACGGCAGACGGGCAGGAAATATAAAGATCTTCTTCAGGAAAAACGCCTGTCCCAGGCCTCTTACTTTCTAAAGCACACCACTCTTCATGTTGACGAGATCGGAGAAGCGATCGGTTACAGCAACCTCAGCTACTTTCATCGCATCTTTCGCGAAAAATATGGTATGTCGCCTAAAGCATACAGAGACCAATGACTGCTGTTTATATACTGATTCCCCATATTTCAATTGAGTAAAAAATGCCATTGAGGATATAAAACTGCAGTACTATAATCGTAAGATAAACAGCAGGAGCCTGCTGCTTTTTAAAGGAGTAACGGAAAAAAGGAGAAAGGATTATGTACACATAT
>JAGHUU010000080.1 GCA_018064695.1 Candidatus Blautia equi
ATATTATGTTGGGAAAAATTAAACGGGCGGCAACCGTTATCCTGGTATTGCTTGCTCTGGAACTCCTTCCATTATCCGCTATTACAACACATGCAGCGGACTTCGGTTATGTTAACAACAGCTATCTGAACTTACGTGCAGACACCAGCACAGACTCCGCCATCGTAATGAAACTTTCCGAGGGCGATGTCCTGGAGATCCTTGACGATCTTGGCGGCTGGTACGAGGTAATCGCTACCCATAACGGCACAAATTATTACGGCTATGTAGCTTCTCAGTATGTAGGCTATGGCAACTACAGCGGTTCAAACGGAAGCGGCAGCCAGAACAGCGGCAGTAGCAACCAGAACACCGGAAGCGGAAGTCAGACTACACAGCAGCTTGGCTATGTAAACCATGATTATCTGAATCTTCGCGCATTACCTGGCGGTGACCTGGTAATCAAGCTTTCCAGAAACGATGTCCTTCATATTACGGATTATGACGGCGGCTGGTATGAGGTAATTGCAGAGCATGCTGGCAACACATATGCAGGTTATGTATATGAGGAGTATGTAGCTCTTGGATCTCCTTCCAAACCAACCCCTACACCGGTTCCTGAGAGCAATTTTATTGTAGAGACTCCTGTAAATAAAGCAGGCTATGTAAACAATGATTATCTGAACCTCAGAGCTTCTGCAACCACAGAGAGCAGCATCATCATGACCTTATCCAGAAATGATGAACTGCAGATCCGTCAGGAGACCAATGGCTGGTATAAGGTTACCGCATACCATGAGGGCAACAGCTACGATGGATATGTATTTTCCTCTTATGTAGCAATGGGCTATCCTTCTGTCGGAACCGCTCTTTCCGGTGTTGTTGATAACTCTTATCTGAACCTTCGCGAGCAGCCATCTTTAAATGCCAAACTGGTAGTTAAGCTGGACCGCAACGACAGAGTATATATCATCGAAAAAAATGGCAACTGGTATCACGCAATTGCCGACCACAGAGGCGGCGGATACATCGGCTACTTATCCGCTAACTATATTAAGCTCGACTCTCAGAGCTCCGGACAGGATGTAGGTTATGTAAACCACTACTGGCTGAACCTCAGATCCAAACCTACCACCAGCAGTGATGTAGTAGTAGTTCTGGCACAGGATGATAAGCTGATCCTTGAAGCTTACAAAGATGGCTGGTACAGAGTAACCGCTCATCATAACGGTAACATTTATACCGGCTATGTAGCAGAGCAGTACGTAAGTAAATAAGCATATATGCATAAAAAAACGGGACATTCAATGTCCCGTTTTTTTTACGTTCAAAACTATAAGCCAAGCAATGTAGATGCAAACTGGAAATAAACCAGAAGAGAAACAGCATCCACGATGGTGGTGATGAATGGACTTGCCATTACGGCAGGGTCGAATCCGATCTTAAATGCGAACAGCGGAAGCGTGCAGCCTACAAGCTTTGCACAGAAGATGGTAACTACCAGGGTAAGGCAGACAACCAGTGCAACCTGCATGGTGAGATGATCGAAGAGCATCAGCTTTGCAAAGTTGCAGAGGGCCAGTGTGATACCGATACAGATGGCTACACGGGCTTCTTTCCAGATAACCTTAAGCAGGTCGGAAAACTCTACATCACCAAGGGAAATGCCTCGGATAACGGTTACAGAGGCCTGAGAGCCGCTGTTTCCGCCTGTATCCATAAGCATAGGGATATAAGCGGTGAGGATGACATACTTGGATAACGCGTCCTCAAAGCTTGTGATGATCATTCCGGTGAAGGTGGCAGAGATCATGAGAAGCAGAAGCCATGGGATACGGCTCTTCCAGA
This sequence comes from Candidatus Blautia equi, assembly GCA_018064695.1. Lineage (GTDB taxonomy): Bacteria > Bacillota > Clostridia > Lachnospirales > Lachnospiraceae > Blautia_A > Blautia_A equi. The sequence continues at coordinate 1,828 of JAGHUU010000080.1, forward strand.
GTTCAAAGGTAGAGAGCTTAAGATATGGCTTATCTGCCGGCACGATTGCGGCCATCTTCTCAATATCCTCTGTTACCTCTTCCTGCATGACATCCAGTACGTCATCGACTGTGACGATACCTACCAGACGGCCCTCACCGTCCACAACAGGCATGGCAATAAGGTCATACTTGGTGAACTGCTGAGCTACCTGCTCCTGGTCCTCCAGGGTGTTTACAGAGATGATATTGTCCTCCATGATCTCCTGCATGACTTCGTCTCCGTCAGCAAGGATCAGGTCTTTAATGGTTACAACACCGATCAGTTTTCGCTCTTTGGAGCTGACATAACAGGTGTTGATGGTCTCTTTGTTGATACCGCTGCGGCGAATATGCTTGATGGCCTCTTCAACAGTCATCTGCGGGCGAAGCTCTACATACTCGGTGGTCATAATGCTTCCGGCGGAATCTTCAGGGTATTTCAAAATGGTGTTGATGAGCTGACGTTTCTCAACGTCGGCGGTCATCAGGATTCGTTTTACGACATTGGCTGGCATTTCCTCTACCAGGTCTACTGCATCATCCACGTAGAGTTCGTCAATGACTTCCTTCAGCTCGCTGTCGGAAAAGCCTTTGATGAGAAGCTCCTGGGTGTTTGGCTCCATCTCCACGAAGGTATCAGCTGCAAGCTCCTTTGGAAGGAGACGGAAGAGAAGCGGGATCATTTCCTCCGGGATCTCATCCTCAAACAGTGATGCAATATCAGCTGCATTTATGGTAGAAAGAATATCGCGCAGTGCCGCATACTTTTTTGACTCCACAAGTACCTTTATACTGGTACGCAGAGTCTCCAATGGATCTGTCATATATCTTTCCTCCTCTTTTCATTGTTTCCGTTTTTCAGGAAATAGATGGTGAGTAGTAAAATATAGACGCGACAAAGACTGAAATATCACAAAAAGCGAACCGGACACAGAACTTCTGTGGGGTTGCGGTGATACTGTATAGGTACTTTTGCCGTGCCGCTACTACTGTCTGCGTCCATGATTTCGCCTCCTTTTTGATGGTTTTACTTCTTATTTAATATATATGGGCATAATGAACCCTGTCTATCTACCTTACACGTTTCCGAGCGTTTTGTCAACGAACAAGGGGTGAACAAATTGTTACAATACTTTTATTTCGAGAAGCTTACTAAAATAATGCGCTCATCCTTATTGGCCAGGTCCTGACAGGTCTTGGTAAAGCCGGCTCTGGAGAAGAGATAGTAGTAGCTTTCGGAGCAGGAGAAGAGCTCGCTCTGGGCCTTCAGATCGTTCAGCTCAGCAAGATCCATCTTCTCAGCAGACCATTTACATGCGCCGAATAACATGGAACCGGAATGGTTGGATGCTACTATGGAGATGCTGTGGCGCTCTCTGGTAAACGGATCGATACCCCACCATCTGCC
>JAGHUU010000280.1 GCA_018064695.1 Candidatus Blautia equi
TTCCGCTCTGCGGTTACTGTTTCTGCCCTCAGCGTTCCGCGTACAGCAAGCGTGGATGCGCAGCTTGTGGAAAACGAGGACGGCACCTACAGTGTGACAGATGAAGTATATGGTACCGAGTTTGCGGATGAAGATCTGCAGGCAGACCTTCTGGTCCAGATCAGCGAGGCACTGGCGGACGTAAGCGGCGGACAGAGCGCATTTAATACAGGCTCCATCTCCCTTACTTTCCCGGAAGGTATTTATATTAAGCCTTCTGTATACAACAACGATCCTGTGCTTACCAGAGAGCGCGATGTATACAACAGTTATTGCAAAGCAAAGATCACTTATCAGTATGGATCTGAGACAGAGGTTCTGGACTGGTCCGTGATCAAGGACTGGGTGGTGATCAATCCTGATGAAGCGCATATTGACCGTGATCTTGCATGGGCTTACGCGCAGGATATCGCCATGAGATACAACACACGCTATTATGAGAGAACCTTCCACACCACCACAGGCAGAACCGTTGTGTTCCCATCCGGACAGAACGAGTACGGATATACAGTGAATGTGGACGGAGAGTTCGGAAAACTCCTGGACAATATCTCTGCAAACGAGGAAGTGACCAGAGAGCCTGTTTACTATACGAGAAATGATTATGATAACCCTGTATTCTATAAGAGAAACGGCCGTGATGATCTGGCAGGAAATTATGTGGAGGTCAGCATCAGCGACCAGCATCTCTGGATGTACAAAAACGGTTCCGTCATTGTGGAGAGCGATGTTGTAACAGGATGTGTTGCAAAGGGACATGAGACTGCCTGCGGTGTATTCCCACTGGCGTATAAGAAGAGCCCTGACGTCCTTGTAGGCTCCAACGCAAACGATGGATACAGAACACCGGTAGATTACTGGATGCCGTTCTACGAGGGTCAGGGACTCCATGACGCTAACTGGCGAGGAAGCTTTGGCGGCAGCATTTATCAGAACAGCGGTTCTCACGGATGCGTCAACCTTCCGCCATGGGCAGCAAAAGCAATCTATGAGAATATTGAAGCAGGAATGGCTATCATTATTTATAAATAATAATATTTCAGACTTATATCACAGAGAAAATGTAAGGTGATCCATTATGAGTGCTAAGACAAGAAGATTATTACAGATAGAACAGCAGATCCAGGAATTGCTGGAGGAGAAAATGCGCCTGAAACAGGAGATCAGAGAGATCGTTTCAGACCCAAGAGTCGTATATCAGGGCGAGCCCGGTGCATACAGCGAGATGGCTGCCAGAAAGTTCTTTGGCAATGAAGTGCAGACAAAAGGCCTGTATCAGTTTGAAGATACCTTTGAAGCCCTGAAAAAGGGAGAAGCTGACTACGCTGTGCTTCCTATTGAAAATTCCTCCACCGGTGCCATCAGACAGGTCTACGATCTGCTGATCAAATATGAGTGCTACATGGTAGGAGAGACTACCGTAACCATAGAGCATAATCTTATGGCACTTCCGGGAACCCGCATTGAGCAGATCGAATCTGTATATTCCCATGAACAGGGCCTTTTCCAGTGCGAGCGCTACCTCAACAATTTCCCTCACTGGAAACGCATTCCTGCTGCCGATACAGCAGGCAGCGCCAAGATGGTGGCAGAGAAGAAGGATCCTACCAAGGCGGCCATCTGTTCCGCCAGAGCAGCAGAGCTTTATGGTCTTGAGATCCTGGCACCTTCCATTCAGAGCAACAAATTAAATACTACACGATTTGTGGTTGTTTCCCCTCTTATGGAGCTTCGCGAGAATCGTGATAAGATCTGTCTTTCCTTTACGCTTCGCCACGAATCCGGTTCCCTGCATCAGGTTCTCACGATCTTTGCAAATCATGAGCTGAACCTGGTCCGCATTGAGTCCAGACCGATCCAGAAGAGAAACTGGGAGTATATGTTCTTCATCGAGCTCACCGGAAACCTTACAGATCCGGGTATGGAGGATATTATGGATTCCATCAGAAACATGACTTCTGATTTCAGGATCTTTGGAAACTTTAAGGCAAATCTCGGATATCAGCAGTAACATTCGTTCTTGTATATGCAGGAAAAGGAGTCAATATGAAATTTACAAATGGTTTCTGGATGCTCAGAGATGAGTACCAGGCAGTTTACGCAGTGGAATACTGGAATCATGAGATCCAGGACGACAACCTTACAGTTTATACCTCCTCCACAAACTACAGAGGCAGAGGCGATGTGCTGAACATCGGTATGCTTACGGTCACACTGTCCAGTCCAATGGATGACGTGATCCATGTGGAGATCACCCATTTTGACGGTGCATCCAAAAAAGAGATCCGTCCTGTCGTTTATCCTTCTAAGGGAAAAATCACTATTACCGAGGATGAAAATAACATCATCTATACCGCAGGCTCCCTTTCCGCAGTCATCTCCAAAGCTCCCGGCTCCTGGAGCATCAAATACATGCGGGATGGAAAAATGCTTACCCAGACCGATTTCCGAAACATGGCCAGAATGCAGGACCGCAATACAAAAGAAAGCTACATGGTAGAGCAGCTGAGCCTTGGAATCGGCGAGTATGTATATGGTCTTGGCGAGCGCTTTACTCCATTCGTGAAAAACGGACAGGTTGTGGAAACCTGGAATGAGGACGGCGGAACAGCCAGTGAACAGGGATATAAAGATATTCCGTTCTATATCACCAGCGGCGGATACGGCGTGCTGGTGGATTCTATGAGCGATGTTCAATTTGAGATCGCCAGTGAAAAGGTGGAAGAGGTACAGTTCTCCGTAAAAGGCGAGACTTTGGGCTACTATATGATCGCCGGCGGAAGCCCCAAAGGCACTGTTTCCAGATACTGTCAGCTGACCGGTATGCCGGCACTGCCGCCTGCATGGTCCTTTGGCCTCTGGCTCACCACTTCCTTCACAACCAATTATGACGAAGATACTACCACCAGCTTTATTCAGGGCATGGCGGACCGTGACATTCCGCTTCATGTGTTCCACTTTGACTGCTACTGGATGAGAGCTTACCGCTGGTGTGATTTTATATGGGATCCTGCCACCTTCCCGGATCCTGAGGGACTTCTTAAGAGATATCACGAGCGCGGACTTAAGATCTGCGTCTGGATCAATCCATATATCGGTCAGATGTCCTATCTTTACAAAGAGGGTAAAGAGCTTGGCTATCTTGTGAAGAAGATCGATGGCTCCATCTGGCAGACAGACCTCTGGCAGGCGGGAATGGCCCTTGTGGATTTCACCAACCCGGATGCTGCTGCATGGTACGCAGGCAAGCTGAAGCAGCTCATGGATATGGGCGTGGATTGCTTTAAGACCGACTTTGGTGAGAGAATCCCGGTCAAAGATATTGCATGGTTTAACGGTGCAGATCCGGTGGATATGCATAACGCTTATACCTATTACTATAACAAAACAGTTTTTGATCTTCTGGAGAAGGAGAGAGGCAGAGGAGAGGCCATCGTCTTTGCACGCTCCGCTGCAGCAGGCGGACAGCAGTTCCCGGCACACTGGGGCGGCGACTGCTCTGCAACATACGCATCTATGGCAGAGACGCTTAGAGGCGGACTTTCCCTGGCAAGCTGCGGCTTTAGCTTCTGGAGCCATGACATCTCCGGCTTTGAGCAGACTGCTCCGGCAGATATCTATAAGAGATGGTGCCAGTTTGGACTTTTAAGTTCCCACAGCCGTCTGCACGGCTCTTCTTCCTACCGTGTTCCGTGGCTTTTTGATGATGAGGCATGCGTAGTGCTGAAGGAGATGGTGGAACTGAAATGTCGTCTGATGCCTTACCTTTATGAAAAGGCTGTGGAGTCCCATACCACCGGCGTTCCTATGATGCGCCCGATGTTTATGGAATTCCCGTCTGACCGATCCGCACTGACTCTTGACCTGCAGTATATGATGGGCGATGCCCTTCTGGTTGCCCCTGTATTCCGCGAAGATGGTGAGGCTGAGTATTACCTCCCTGCAGGCAAATGGGTGGATATGTTCACCGGTGAGCTGGTAGATGGCGGATGCTGGAAGAAACAGGTATATGATTATCACAGCCTGCCTCTTATGGCGGCTCCTGAAAAGATCATCGCTCTTGGCAGCTGCTGCACTAAACCTGACTATGATTTTGCCGATGGCGTGAATCTGGCAGTATCCTATCTGCCTGACGGCGCATGTGCTGAGACTTCCGTGCCGGATCTGAAAGGTGATACCGTTCTTAAGGCTTATGCCAGAAGAGAAGGCAATAAGATTCTTGTGGAAGCAGATCAGGATACCAACTGGACCTGCAGTATTCTCTGGAAACAGGAGTATACAGTAGAGCGCAACGGTAAAACTGCCGTGATCACTCTTGCGTGATGAGAGATAATAACCCGAAAGGAGTTCTTAAACCATGCTGAAAGACTTTTTAAAGCCTGTAAAATACAATGAGTCCATCAACATTAAATGGACTGCCCACAGGGAGATCATTAAAAAGATCGATGCGCAGCTGAATAATAAGGCTGAAATGGAAAAAGAAGGAAAAAGAGAATTTTTAAAAGCGTTCAGACAGGGCCTTCAGGCACCTACCGGTGTGAAATTCCTGACATCCAAAAGAATTCCAAAAGATTATATTTCCAAGTTCTTTAATGAGATCGGCTATAAAGCCGGACAGGAAGAACAGGTTCAGGCCATGCTGGAGCGCCTTTATATCGAGGAGAGGGATTCCATAAAGATCTTAAACCCCGGCATTCTTACCAGAATTACACTCTTTTTCTTTGACAAACCAAAGCTCTGATGATTTAAGGAGGAAATAGTCCAATGAAAGAAATGAAACCGGAAACAAAAGCTGAGATCATCAGCTGGATCAAGACCATACTGTTCTGCATTGCGTTCGTTGTTGTTTTTGATCTTGTACTGTTCTTTAATGCAACGATTCCAAGCAGCTCCATGGAGAATACTCTTTATCCGGGAAACAGACTGTTTGCTTCCCGTATCTCCTATACTCTTGGAAAACCTGATCGCCAGGATATCGCGATTTTCTATTATCCTGTAGATAAAGCTGAGGGCACAAAACGTTACTTTATCAAACGAGTGATCGGACTTCCGGGTGATACAGTGGAGATCCGTGAAAGCAAGATCTACATCAACGGAAGCACCGAACCGCTGGATGAGCCTTATCTGAAAGAGGAATGGACCAAGGTAAATGATGGTATGACATTCCATGTTCCGGAAGGCCATTACCTGATGCTCGGCGACAACCGCAATAACTCCTCTGACGCTCGTTACTGGGCATATATAGCATATACAAAAGGACTTGCAGAGGATTACAACCCTGACAGCATGTTCAGCTTTGTACCGGAGGAAGATATGCTTGCCAAAGCAGGATTCGTATACTGGCCTTTAAATAAGATCGGTCTGGTGAAATAAATAAGTATTAATGTAAGAAAGTGTGATATAAGTCATAAAAAATGGCTTGATATCACACTTTTTTTGTTGGTTTTCAATAAAATTTTCATTGTTTATCGGGCTTATATTCCGTATACTGGAATTATCAATATTCAGGAGGATCACAAGATATGAAAGCAATTCGTATTAACACCCCGGATGTGCAGCCGTTTGAGACTGAGCATATTGCAGCAGTCAGAGCCTTATCCCCGGAGTGCATGGTTCTGTTAAAAAATGACGGTACACTTCCTATCGCAAAAGGCGGCAAACTGGCCCTCTACGGCGGCGGTGCCAGAAGAACCATCAAGGGCGGTACCGGATCCGGTGATGTAAACAGCAGAAAATATATCACGGTTGAAGAAGGTCTTGAAAACGCAGGATATGAGATCACCACAAAAGCCTGGCTGGATGCCTATGATGAGGCAGTGATGACCAGCAAAAAAGCTTTTTACGGCGAGATCCGCAAACAGGCTGATGCTGCAGGCATGAATCCGATCTTTTTCTCCATGGGTAAAGTAGCTCCGGAACCGGACTACAATTTCCCACTGGACGGCGAAGGTGATACCGCAGTTTATGTACTGGCACGTATCTCCGGAGAAGGTGCAGACCGCACCCCAACAGCAGGTGATATCAACCTCACAGAAGCTGAGATCCGTGATATCAAAGCGCTGAATGCGAAATATGATAAGTTTGTGCTTGTATTAAATACAGGCGGTATGGTGGATCTCAGCCCTGTAAATGAGGTTGGTTCCATTCTTATTATGGGACAGCTCGGTGTTTCCACCGGTGATGCCCTTGCAGACGTCCTCACAGGCGTTTCCTACCCATCCGGTAAGCTCACCATGACCTGGGCACCAATCAACGATTATCCGTCCACAGAGGGCTTTGGAGACCCTAACGACACTTACTATAAAGAGGGTGTATATGTTGGCTACAGATACTTTGATACCGTAGCTAAGGCACCTACCTATGAATTCGGCTATGGCCTTGGATATACTACCTTTGATATAGCAGCTAAATCCGTTGCAGTGGAAGATGGCATTGTGAAAGTTACAGCAAGTGTCACAAACACCGGCGCAGCTGCAGGTAAAGAGGTCGTTCAGGTTTATTATTCCGCACCTGCAGTTTCCATCGACAAACCATATCAGGAGCTTGCAGGCTATGTAAAAACAGCAGAACTGAAAGCAGGAGAGAGCCAGGAAGTAACGATCACATTTGCTGTGAAGGATATGGCTTCCTACGATACCGCTAAAGCTGCATGGGTGCTGGATCCGGGCGCATATTATATTCGCGTGGGAAATTCTTCCAGAAATACCGCTATCGCAGCTGCCATTGTTCTGGATGCAGAGGCTGTAACAGAAAAAGACACCAACATCTGCGCTGATCCTGGATTTGAAGATCTGAAGCCTGAGACTGCCGCATGTGCATGCGAAGCTGATGCAAAGGCAGCTGCACCTGTGATCAATATCAGTGCTGCCGATATCGAGACAAAGGTCGTAACATACAGCGAGGTTATGGAGGAGATTCCGGCAGGGGAGACCATTACCTGGGATAAAGTAGTTTCCAAAGAGAAAACCATTCGCGATTTTGCAGCCGGCTTAACCGACGAGCAGCTTGCATGGCTGTGCATCGGCGACTATTTTGACAGCGATGACATGATGGAGGTCATTGGAAATGCTTCCTCTACCGTAGCCGGAGCAGCAGGCGAGACCACAAACCGCATGAAGAAGGATCTGGGCTTACCATCCCTTGTCATGGCAGACGGTCCTGCAGGCGTTCGTATCAGCCAGTCTTATAAACTATATGATAATAATGTGGCTAAAGGCGGCTCTAGTCTGGGCGGCGACATGATGCTTGTATTTACAGACGAAGAGCTGGCAGGCATGGCTGCAGGAGAGGACGACGGACGTGAAGCTTATTATCAGTACTGCACAGCAATCCCGATCGGTACTGGTATTGCACAGTCCTTTAACGTAGATCTTGCCGAGACACTTGGCAAACTGGTAGGTGTTGAAATGAGAATGTTCAACTGTCCGATCTGGCTTGCACCTGCCCAGAATATCTACAGATCTCCACTCTGCGGACGTAACTTTGAGTACTATTCCGAAGATCCGCTGGTAAGCGGACGTGTATCCGCTGCCATTACAAAGGGTGTTCAGACCGCTGCAGACTGCGCTACAACCATTAAACATTATGCATTTAACAACCAGGAGACCAACCGTTATTTCTCCAACAGCAACCTGTCTGAGAGAGCAATGCGAGAGATCTACCTGAAAGGCTTTGAGATCGCTGTAAAGGAATCCCAGCCACAGTTCATCATGACCTCCTACAACCTCGTAAACGGCGAGCATACATGCAACAGCTATGACCTCAACACAAAGGTTTTAAGAGACGAATGGGGCTTTGAGGGCGTTGTAATGACCGACTGGCTTGTAACCGGCGGTATGGGACCAAAAGGTGACGTACATCCGGCTGCATCCGCTGCAGGAAATGTAAAGGTCGGCAATGATATCACCATGCCGGGCCTTCCATCCGATATGGCAGATATGATGAATGCTCTTAAGGATGAAAATCATCCATACCATATTACAAGAGCAGAACTTCAGACCTGTGCAATGAGAGTGCTGGAGAAAATTTATGTGATGGATGAAGCTGGTAAATAAAACCTAAACTATAAAATGACCGCCATGTATTCTGTTGCGTTTACATGGCGGTTTTCTTATGTTTAAGAAGATGCTAATGCTTATCTTAGTTAGCTTGATAGAACAATACATGTAAACTACATTTTGCGATAATTTTCGATAGTGTGACAATTTGATTTCGAAAAAATGATTCATTGGGGATGGTGTATGGCCTTATTTTTGTCAAGTTTCCGGGTTCTACTATCTAATTTATATCAATAGAGAAAAGAAATACATTTAATAACAAAGTGGCACAGGAATAATTTAATCAAAGCTAACAAGCACACCCGTTGGTCGATACCTCACGGGTGTGCTAATTTTTATACTAAATATTTGATCATACGGGAGCCTTGATGTTGGCGGTGTTTTTCTTTCGGTCTTCATCCGTTAAAATGTAATGTTTGCTGGTGACTTCTACGGAATCGTGTCCCAGGACGTCAGCTACCAGCTGGATGTCGCCAGTTTCCCTGTAAAGGTTGGTTCCGCGGGTCTTGCGGAATTTATGCGGCGTGATATTTTTAAGCGGTATAGAGCCTCTGGAGTACGTATTTACCATATGCTCTACGGAGTTTGTTGCCAGGCGGCCGCCTTTTAAAGATAAGAATAAAGCCGGTTCCTCGTCGTTGGAGCCGCAGGAGAGGAGAGCAGGGCGTTCTTCCTCCAGATAGCGTTTAATGGCCATCATACAGCCTTCGTTAAAATCCACATTCTCTACTTTACCGCGTTTTCTTATCACGCGGGCTCTGTATACAATGTTTCCCTGGTCGTCCACCTCAGGAGTGTCAAAATATACATCCGTTAGATTTAATCCAACCAATTCAGAAACACGGATACCTGTTGCAAGCATCAGGATCACAATGGCAAGATCTCGGTATTTTTTCTTATCATGTGTGCGAAGCTGTGCTTCAGTCAGATTTTTTCCGCTTTCTATGTCTGTTAATAAATTATCAACTTCATCATCCGTTAAAACGATCTTTTCAGCCTTTTTGATGGTTGGGCGTTCCACAAAGATGGTAGGATTCACAGAGATTTTTCCACGGCGAAGAAAGAATTTATACATGGTGGAAAGGGAGGCGATCTTGCGTAATTTACCTGCATCCTTATTATGATAACGTCGGCCGTCGGATTCGTAGGAATTCAGATAATTCATATACATATCCATATCCACAGGTGTGATCTTTGAAAGTGCTTCAAAGGGAATATCCGCAACCGCATACTTTTTATAAGCAGGTAATTTCTGTGTCATGAATTCTAAAAAGAGTTTAATGTCAATGAGATATCCATAACGTGTTGAGCCGGGTTTGGCTGCGGATATAGCAAACATGAATTCACTGCAGAAAGGCGGCAGCTCTGTGAGCAGTGATTCAATACGGGATTCATACTGATCATTTTTCATATCACGGTAAGTAGGTTCTTTTGGCATATAAATAGCTCCTTAGCACGTTTATTCGCGTATTTTTGATGCATTGTTGAGTAAAATCTTTATTTAATTCAATGATATGTATAAGCGAATGATACTACTATTCCATAAAAATGTCAATCTTTACATGCCCTCGAAATCATGTATAATAATTCCGGACACAATTTAAATACACTATTATATTGAAAAGGAATTATTGTTATGAGTACCACTGCTAAAAAAACAATGGTGAAAGATCTGACTCAGGGTTCTGTTCCTAAATTGCTGCTTGCATTTGCGGCACCGTTATTTATTTCCAATGCGCTGCAGGCAGTCTACAATATTGTGGATATGGTCGTTGTTGGTCAGGTAATTGGCGGAACCGGTATGTCGGCTGTTTCCACAGGTGGAAATATTCTCCATATTCTCACTTTCCTTGCCATGGGCTTCTCTTCTGCCGGTCAGGTTATCATTGCACGTGAAGTCGGCGAAAACGACATGGATGCTGTTAAAAAGACCATTGGAACCATGTTTACGCTTCTTCTGGGCATGGCGCTGGCTGTTGCGGGCATCTGCTTTGTGCTTCGAAACTGGATGCTGAATCTGGTAAATACACCGCAGGAAGCCTACGCATACACCATGGATTACACCGTAATCTGTATAGTGGGACTTGTATTTATATATGGATATAACATTGTCAGCGCTATCATGCGTGGTATGGGTGACTCCAAAAGACCATTTATGTTCGTAGCCATCGCTGCTATTATGAACATGATTCTGGATATCTTATTCGTTGCAGTCCTTAAGATGGAGGTTGCAGGTGCTGCATGGGCTACAGTTATCGGTCAGGCATTCAGCTTCCTGTACGCTCTCTTCTATCTTTACAAGAACAAAGAAAGCTTTGGCTTTGATTTTAAGCCTGCAAGCTTTATTCCGGATGGACGTATGGTTGGACGTATTTGTGCCCTTGGTATTCCAATGGCACTCCAGTCCGCCGCAGTTTCCATCTCCCAGACCGTTGTTGCTGCCTGGGTAAACTCCTTCGGTGTGATTTCTTCCGCTATTGCAGGTATTCTTGGCAAGCTGAATATGATGGTCGGTATTCTGTCCGCTTCTATCATGACCGCAGCAGCCTCTATGGTTGGCCAGAATCTTGGTGCGAAGAAATATAAACGTGTGCCGAAGATCCTTGGATGGGCCTTTTCCGGAGCATTTGTGCTGGGTGGAATCTGCTCTGTGATCCTTATCCTGTTCCCAAATGCGATTTTCAGCCTCTTTACGGCCGATACAGCCGTTCTGGCAGGTGCATCGGTCATCATTCTCCCTGCAGTGCTGAACTTCCTTGGAGCGGCTTCCAGATGCTTTGGATTCGGTATCATAAACGGTTCCGGCAATTCCAAACTGAATCTGGCTGTGGCTATTCTGGACGGTGTGTTTGCGCGTATTGGAATCGCTTATATTCTTGGATGGATGGTCGGCCTGGGACCTCAGGGCTTCTGGCTTGGTGATGCGCTGGCGGGCTTTATGCCGTTTATCATCGGTGGTGTGTACTATTTAAGCGATCACTGGAAAAAAGATTGAAAAACAGACATAAGAAAAGGACAGGTAACTGCCGTAAAGCAGATCC
>JAGHUU010000155.1 GCA_018064695.1 Candidatus Blautia equi
GAGTAATAATTGCTGATAACCTGAACAATCAGAATAGTCAGGTAAATGCCGATGAACCATGGCAATGTATCCAGTGTCTGCTCCGCCACATAATGGTTCAGGGCGTATCTGTTAAACAGTGGGTAGATAGAATCCACCAGACTGCTGAAGAATCCAAAGGATACCATCAGCAGAATGGTTTTCCTGTATGGTTTGACAAAAGGTATGATCTTTGGCACTCCAAAGAAGGGCAAAGACACCTTTTCTTCTTTTTCGTTCATAATAACCTCTCAATACTTTCTGAAATCATCGCTGGAATTACATCTGCTGCATCTGCAGATCGTAGATCTTACGGTAGATTCCCTGCTGCTCAATAAGTTCCTTATGGGTGCCGATCTCCGCAACCCGTCCTTTATCCAGAACAATGATCTGATCCGCATGCATCAGCGTGGTGATTCTGTGGGAGATCAGGATAACGGTTGCCTTATCCGTATACTCCTTGATGGCTGCGCGGATCTTTCCGTCAGTCTCGGAATCCACGGCGGAGAGTGAATCATCAAAGATCATGATCTCCGGCTTTCGGATCAGCATCTGGGCGATGGCGGTACGCTGTTTCTGACCACCGGAGAGCGTCACGCCGCGCTCGCCTACGTAAGTCTCGTAGCCGTCTGTAAAGTGCTCAATGGTCTGATCCAGGCAGGCGATCTTCGCCGCTGCCTTCACATCCTCATGATCTGTCCCTTCTGCGCCAATGCGGATGTTTTCATCCAGAGTTCTGGAGAACAGATATGGCTCCTGAAGGACCAGGCCCACATGTTTTCGGATCTCCCGGGACTTAAGGTCCGCAACGCTTTTGCCTGAGATGGTGATCTTACCGCCGTTTTCCGGAAGCTCATAGAGTCTGTCCAGGAGATGCACCAGGGTGGATTTTCCTGCGCCGGTACCGCCAAGGATACCCACAGTCTTACCGCCCGGAATAGTGAAGGAAACATCATCCAGCACCTTTTTGCCGCTGTTTCCGTAATCAAAGCTTACATGTTCAAAACAGATGTCCCCTGTGTAGGAGGCTGTCTCTGTGTTTTCTTTATCCTGCTCCGCCTCGGCATTCATAATGTACTGAATACGTCCGACAGAAATGCCTGCCTTACTCATCTCGGAGATGACACGGCCCAGCATACGCACCGGCCAGGTCAGCATGGCATTGTAGGCAATGAAGGAAATATACTGTCCTGCGCTCATGCTTCCGTTTACGCAGAAATAAGCGCCGCAGCCTGTTACCAGCATGATCTGAAGACCGGAGATCAGGTCGTTGGATGCCCAGAAGATGGATAACAGCTTCATCATGTAGATCCACATTTTGGTGTACTCTTCGTTCTTGGTCATGAAGCGGTCTCTCTCATAAAGCTCCCGGCCGAAGGCACGGACAACGCGGACACCTGTGAGGTTCTCCTGCGCGATGGTGGAAAGGCGTCCCTCCTCCTCATCGACTCTCTGGAATGCGCTTCCGATCCTGTCGTGGAAGAAGAAGGAATAGAGGATGACCACCGGAATAGAAAGCACGGCGATCATGGTCAGTTTTCTGTGCAGCTGCCACATAAAGCTGATGGCCAGCACCAGAAGGAGGCATACACGCACCAGGGTGATGAGCTGTTCTGCCAGGAATCGTTTAATAGTCTCCACATCGGAGGTACATCTCTGAATAATATCGCCGGTCTGATTCTCTCCGTGCCAGGAATACGGCAGCTTCTGAATGTGGCCGTAAAGGCTCTCTCTCATGCTCTGCACCAGTTTTTCCGCTCCCATGGAGTTCAGAACCTGGAACAGGTAACGGCAGAGACCGCCAATAAGGGCAATCACAATTACTATGATGGCGATCATATATAGGTGGGAAACCAGGTACTCTCTTCCGCCCAGTTTTCCCAGCATATTTAATACAAACTGCGGCAGCTGGGGCTCATCTGTGCCGATCACGCTGTCCACGGTGAATCCGATAATTCTTGGATTGATCAGATCCAGCAGGGCCAGCAGGCAGGCAAATATAAGACCCGCGCCAAAGAAGCGCTTGCTGCCCTTCAAAAAATACAGGATCAGTTCCGTTTTACTGCGAAACTGCTTTGTTTCTCTTTTTTCCATTTGATTTCTTATCTCTCTTTCTCATCCGGATCTTCTTTTTTCAGAAAAAGAAAGGGCAGGAAAAATTCCTGCCCTAAATCCATCTTATTCAACGTCTACTTCATCAACACGTTTTCCCTGAACAACGAAACGTGTTGCATAATTACCTGTACATGTGGAGAGGGTTACGATCCTATCGTCGATGGTAAGATCTCCCGGGGTGGTCTTGATCTCAGATCTTGTGGAGATCTTTCTGAGATAGTCCTCAAATTTCTCTCCCGGATTGTCAAACAATGTATAGGTATCACTGGTCACGCCTGTTGTATATGCAGCGATGATCTCATAACGGTAGTTCTTGGTTGGTGTGAGGATCCAGAAATACTTGCTGTCCTCATACGTTTTTTCTGTGGAAACAAAGCGTTTCAGCAGACCGAACATGGAACCGTTCTTCATATTGTGTCCGTAGACCAGTGTGTTGCAGTCATTAAAATCAGTGTTATTAGCACAGTCAATAAAAATAGTACCCGCAAAGTTATAGTTTCTGTGATAAGTCATGTGAAGATACTCATCGTTATCCTTGCCGTGTACCACCGGGTAGTTGATGGTGTCAGCAAGAGCTTCCACGTAGATCCAGCCAATGACATCCTCATTTACAGCGCGGAGTGCATCAAAATCGACCTTGATCGGAGCCTTTACAGGCGCATTCGGGTCCGGTGCGGCTTCCATATCTACGATATCGCGTTCCTTGGCGCCGCTGTCCTCTGTATCGTTGGTCGTGACAGCAAGATCTGCCAGATCACTGTACTCGTCGCTGCCGGCCTTGTATTCCAGATAGATCTTGCCAAGCTTTACACCCGCAAAGCAGAACACACCTATCGCCGCCACCAGGATCAGTGTAAGAAGCACATCAGCAAAAGTTCTTTTCTTTTTGTTTTTACCACTCATACGGAAGTCCTCCCTTCCAGTTTATAACGTCATTAATCGTTATTATATATAGAATAAATTAGGGTTGCAACAGATTTTCTCAAACCGTTTCTTTTTTTCTTTTTCCACATAGGACAACCAGCAAAAGCACTCCTGCTGCCAGAGAAAACACCGCCAGAAACTGGGATGTGGAGAGAATACCGATCTGTCCTCTCTCCATGTCACCGCGGAAAAATTCAATGATAAAACGTCCTGCACTGTAGAAGCAAAGGTACAGGCCTGCGATCACTCCGTCCCGTCGGATCCGCTCTGCCAGATAGATCAGCAGCAGCGCAAGGGCAAAATCAAACAGACTGGAATAGATCTGTGTGGGAATCAGCGGAACACCGTTTGGTGCCATATCGGAATGCTGAAAAGTCACGGTCCATCCGGATGCGCTCTCCTTTCCGTAACAGCAGCCGGCCAGGAAACAGCCGATTCGCCCAAAGCCCTGGGCCAATGCCACCGAAGGCATAATGAGGTCAAAAAACTGAAGGAATTTCAGTCCTCTTTTTCTGCAGTATAAAAAGCCAAGCAGAATGCCGCCTATCACGCCGCCATAAACTGTGAAGCCGAATCCCATGGTTTCCATAAGAAAGCCGGGATCTGCGGCGATCTGTCTCCACTGGGTGATCCAGTA
>JAGHUU010000210.1 GCA_018064695.1 Candidatus Blautia equi
ATATTTTTCCAGAATGGAGCTAATGCACAGAACATGGAGCCACACACAGGATCTTCGTCAATACCCATCTTCGGCCAGAAGGCTCTTGCCACAAAATCGTATTTGGCGCTTTTCGCGGTAACAAACACAGAAAGACCGATTGGAAACTCCTTGATTTTCGCCAAATCCGGCTGCATATTCGACACGGTATTTTCATCGTCAAAAAGGCAAATTATATCCCGTTCCGTGCGCCAGACTTCAACCGGTTTCGCCCCCAATGCATCGGCAATATAATCCTCGTTGGTGATCTGCTCCAATTCCATTTTCGGAAAATCCAGGGTCAACAGTTCTCCATCTTTGGTAACTTTCAGCTGGTAACCTGCATAGAGGCCATGAAAATGCAGCTCTGTCAGATCTTGCTCATAGAACCGAAACAATACATAGGATGTACCAAAGGTGGCGTGACCGCACAAATCGATTTCGCACTTCGGAGTAAACCAGCGAAGCTCGTATTTCCCCGCTCCTGCCTTTACAGCAAAAGCGGTTTCCGATAAGCAGTTTTCCATCGCGATCTTCTGCATCTTTTCCTCCGGGAGCCATTCGTCCAGAATACAAACTCCGGCAGGATTTCCTTCAAAAACCTTATCTGCAAATGCATCTACAACATAATATTTCAGCATGGTTATTTCCTCTATCTCAGGTATCTTTGATCAAATGAGAATGAACAGCCCCAAATACATCAGCAAACCTGCAATATTTCCTTTGGCAGGGAGCTTTGTGAATGCCAGCAGGATCATCAGCGGCAGCGTGTTAAAGATGCACGCCCACTGGGGCAAGCTGGTTCTTCCGGTTACGACCATGACGAACATCGTAATCAGGAAAACTGCCAGCCCCAGATAGCCGATGAACATGGTTGCAATGGTTTTTACCTGAAATTCCAAGGCCACTTCTCTGGCCTCATCTGTTCTGCCGAGCCGGATATAAAGCCATTCCACCAGACCGCAGATAATGTGATGAACCACAATAGGGATCAGGAACACGACGGACGAAATGTACATGATCGCAGAAGCCGTTTCCGAGAACTGCGCCATCCAGCGGCTCATCTCCAGATAGCCGAATCCAAACATGGTGATTGCCAAAACGCCCAGCAGGATCGATGCCATAGGCCAGCTCAGGGGCAGATCCCGGAACTCGTCCCGCATTTTCTGTGCATCCTTGAGTACACCCACCAGATCCAGCCTTCCGCTGGGAGAGTAGCTCAGCAGGCAATCGCATATACCGCATAACAGATGACCAAGCAATGCAATGAATAAAACCGTTTTCAGCATTACGATTTCCTCCGATTCTGTTTTTTCAGTTCACCAAACTGGAATTCAAACGCACAGGTTTCTGATTGCCGCGCAGTATTTTTCGCATTCCAGTACAGTCGCAAAATGCCCGTTCTTTACATACGCAACCCTTGCTCCGGAAAAGGTATCCAACAGTTCCCGCTGTTCATAGGGCGAGAAGAAATCTTTCTCCGGCAGAAGCATGGTAACATTTCCGTTAAGGAAGGAAAAATCTTCTTTCCTGCAAGGCTCTGTTTTCATAAGCCCGACCATCATCCCGGTGATATGAATATCTTTTTCCTTAGGATAGTCTGAGAACAGGTATTCAAACATCTCTCTGAGAAAGCGTCTGTCGTCCTCACTCTCATTTTCGGCCTGCTTCATGCTGCCTGCGATGATTTTTGGTTTCAGCTTCTCATAATTGCAGTGCTTCATATACCAAAGAATTATCGGGTAAAGCAGATACTTTTTCCTTCCGTTTCGGATGGTGTTTTCTGTCAGTGCCGCCGTTGAAAAGAGCCCAAGCCCAGCCACTTTTTCCGGGTGACGCTTCGCGATCAGCTGCGCCATAAACCCGCCGAAGCTGGCACCGGCAACAATTGCCCGATCAATGCCCAGGTGCTCCATCAGCTCGGAAACGGCATCTGCTGTCTCCGGTGCGGTTTCGATTTCCCTTGGGTAATCAAAAATCAGGACTCGGAAGTCTTTGCTGAGTTCCCCAACATATCTGTACCACATCTCGCTGCAGTTCATTCCGCCGTTCAGCAGTACAACAGCCGGAGCTCCGGGCTTTCCGGCCAGAATATACCGAAATGCCGCACCATGGACAGTAAGTCTTTGATACGGAAATTCCTTTTCAAAGGCCTTTATTTCGTCTGAAAAACGCATCCTGTCTGACATGGTTATCACACCTTTTTGGTTTCCTGGTAACGTGCAATGCACTCCTGAATAACTGCGGCGGCATCCGCT
Source organism: Candidatus Blautia equi (assembly GCA_018064695.1). Classification (GTDB taxonomy): domain Bacteria; phylum Bacillota; class Clostridia; order Lachnospirales; family Lachnospiraceae; genus Blautia_A; species Blautia_A equi. The sequence continues at coordinate 2,277 of JAGHUU010000210.1, forward strand.
CTGCCGTGGTATTCGCCGGTGGTCACATCCACGCCCTGTAGTACCTTGTAGTTATTGAAGAAGTTGGAAATCTCCTTCAGCTTGAAGCTGGGAAGATCATCCAGCTCGTGTACATCATCGTATCGGGGATCGCAGTCCACAACGGATATCAGCTTATAGTCGGTTTTGCCGCCGTCTGTCATGGTCAGATAGCCCAGTACACGAGCGGGTACGATGCAGCCGGGGAAGGTGGGCTCAGTACCGATGACCAGAATATCCAACGGGTCACCATCAGGGGCCAGCGTGTTTTCGATGATACCATACTCAGTCGGATACCGCATGGCTGCATACAGCACTCGATCCAGACGAATCTGCCCGGTAACCTTATCCACCTCATACTTGTTCATAGAGCCGAGGGGAATTTCAAT
>JAGHUU010000116.1 GCA_018064695.1 Candidatus Blautia equi
CATCCTGACGGAACCGAAGAGACCGTAAAGAAAATGCTGGAGCCTCTGGCTGCGGACTTCCGCGGGGAGACCACAGGAGAGATCAAAAAAGCCATGAAGGATGAGATCCTTCGTCTGCTGGCTCCTATGTTCAGCCTGAACTATGATGATCTGAAACGCCGTCACAGAGAGAGAAAGATCAGAAGAATGATCACCGTTGCGGCATCCGTTTCCGCAGCTAGTATTCTCTTTGGCAGCTACTGCGCATACACAGCGATGAAAATCAAAAAACAGAATGTGATCATTGAGGAGCAGTCCGAGGTCTTAAGGGGACAGAAGGAGGAGCTGCAGGTGCAGGCCGATACCCTGCAGGTGCAGGCTGATGAATTACAGGCACAGGCCACAGAACTGCAGGCTCAGAAGGAGCAGCTTGAAGAACAGGCAGTGCAGCTCTCTGAGCAGAATGAACAGCTTGAGGAGCAGGCAGTGCAGCTGACCGAGCAGAACGACAGTCTGAAACGCCACCAGGCAGCCAGCCTTGCAAAAGAGTCCGGTGAGCTTCTGCACCGCGATTACAGAAAAGAAGCTATTCAGGTGGCATATTCCGCACTCACCGAGTACGACGGTGCCGAGATGCCTGTGACACCGGATGCGGTCCGCGCCCTCACCAATGCAGTTGGTATTTACGACGGCGGCAGAATTCTGAAGGCCAGCGTATCTGTTTCCGCACCGGGCAAGATCGAATCCCTTCTGGTATCTCCGGAAGGAAAATATATGCTTTCCTACGATTCCTTCCAGTGTCTGATCCTCTGGGATGCGCTGGAGATGAAGGAGATCACCAGAGTAGAGCAGGTTTTTGAGAACGGATTTGGCTTCCTTGGTGAGAATGCTTTCTATTACAATAACGACGAGGACGGCCTCACCAGAGTGGATGTGGCTGCCCTTGAAAAGACATCTTATTCCAGCACCCGTGTCACCGGCAATATTTTATTCGGCCAGGCAGCAGCCTGTGAAGGAACCAGACTTGCAGTGAGAAGCATTGACGGAATCGCTATCCTTGACGGCGAGACCTTAGAGGGCTGTACTTCTATCCATCCTCCATGCAGCTTATGGACAGCAAACTCTTAGCTGTTCAGGGCAGCGATGAGATCTGCTTTGTGGAAAAGGGTGAGGAGGCAGACCGTTTCACAGTCCTTTCTGCAGAAACAGGAGAAGCACTTTTCCAGGGCGATGCACCTAAGGGAAGTCTTGCATCCTGTATCGCTGATGATGAGAATGTATATATTCTCTGCTATAACTTTAATGACTCCCTGGAGGGAGCAGAGACCCTCACCGCGTTTGACCGCGAGACCGGCTTTGTGAAATGGATGAGAGAGAACAAGGGAATGATCCTTGGCGAGCTTCATTACTCCGAGGGCGATGGCGTGAAACGTCTGGCAGTGACCTACCGCGCGATGGCATGGCTTCTGGATGCAGAGACCGGCGCAGACCTTCGCTGGTATAACATTGAGACCCCGGTACGCTATACCGTAACCGACGGCCTCGGCGGCTTCTATTTCTACAACGCAGACGGCGAGCAGGTTTCCTTCAACGAGAGAAGCGATTCCATGGTACTGGATATCAAATTCATCGACTGTGAGGATCTGATGGCTCTGAACCGCACTGCAGGCTACTTTGTCGGTGTCCCTGAAAATGATAACCGTATTCTTGGATACGGAATCAGAAAGAACGGCGCTGCCGAGGTGATTGACGGCAATATTCCTGACTGCGAGCAGCAGGGCTTATATATGGAAAAGGACATCAGAAACTGGTGTGAAGCCCACAACGTTCCAATGGACTTTTCCATCCGTTCCCTTCTGGAGCTGGAAGACGAGGACCTGACCTTTACAAACTGTAAAGACCAGACTCTGAAGGTATACAGAACCAGCACCATGGAAATGCTCTCCTCTATGGAATGGAAGAATTCCGGTATTTTAAGATACTGGGGAACAAAAGATGACCTCCTGTATATTGAAGACGGCGCCATGACCGGAATGGCCTTTGACAGAGACGGAAACCTCTGGACAGAGATCCCTGAGTTCTGCGGCCTTACCGAAGATAAAGAAAACGTGATCATCTACGGAAGAGATGAGAACGCTGCCAACGCCTACCTCACCATCCCGCTGTATTCTTTAGAGGGAGTTATGGAAAAAGCACAGACACTGATGAACAGAGAATAATTCTTACGGGCACCCGATCGTCTGATGGCTGGGTTGAGATGGATGGCGATACCTATTATTACAAAGCAGAGCGTCCGATTACCGGATGACATCTTTGATTAAAACCCATAAAAGCAAGACCCTGCTGATGCGATATCGGCAGGGTTTTTTTGCCAAAGCCCGGAAAAGGGCGAATAAGCATCACAAAAATACATATGAAACGAGGATGAGGACTATGGATCAGAAATACTTACTGGATCTTCTTATGGAGCTGATGGAGATTCCAAGTGTGACCGGTGATACCGGCAGCGGCGTGGAGCGCCTGAAAAAAGAGTTTGAAAAGCTGGGTGTGGAGATCTG
>JAGHUU010000037.1 GCA_018064695.1 Candidatus Blautia equi
CAAGATTTTCACTGTTTCTGATTCTCAATAGCTGCCTTCACAAAGCCTCTGAATAACGGGTGAGCTTTGTTTGGTCTGGACTTGAACTCCGGATGGCCCTGGGTTCCCACATAGAACGGATGGTCAATGACCTCGATCATCTCCACGATGCGGTTGTCAGGGGAGGTACCTGCAATGCGCATGCCCTTCTCCGTAAGCTCTTTTCTGTATGCATTGTTGACCTCATAGCGATGTCTGTGTCTCTCAGTGATCTCTTTCTTACCAAAGAGCTCAATAGATTTTGAGTCATCCGCCAGCACACATGGATAGCTGCCAAGGCGAAGGGTTCCGCCAAGGTCTGTCACATCCTCCTGATCCGGCATAAGCGCGATCACAGGGTGTGTGGTTTCAGGCGCAAGCTCAATACTGTTTGCATCGCTGTAGCCAAGCACATTTCTTGTATATTCCACAATGGCCATCTGCATGCCAAGGCAGATGCCAAGATATGGGATCTTATTGACACGGGCATATTCGGCTGCAAGGATCATTCCCTCTGTGCCGCGGCTTCCAAAGCCACCCGGTACCAGAACGCCGTCCACATCCTTAAGGCTCTCTTCCAGATTCTCTTTTGTGAGCTCCTCGGAATCGATCCAGGTGATCTCCACCTTTGCCTTACAGGAAATGCCGCCGTGCTTCAGGGCTTCCACAACACTTAAGTATGCATCGTGGAGCTGTGTATATTTACCAACCATGGCGATCTTTGCCACGGCATCCGGATTTTTCAGGTTGTGAACCATGTTCTCCCACTCTGTGAGATCCGGTTTCTTATTCTCAAGCTTCAATGTCTGAAGAACTACATCTGCCAGGTTTTCTTTTTCCATGGCAAGAGGTGCTTCATAGAGATATTCCACATCCAGGTTCTGAAGAACGTGGGTGATCGGAACGTTACAGAACAGCGCGATCTTGGAGCGGATCTCATCGGTCAGCTCATATTCGCTTCGGCATACGATCACATCAGGCTGAATACCCATTCCCTGCAGTTCTTTAACACTGGCCTGGGTGGGTTTGGTCTTCATCTCCCCTGATGCCTTAAGGTATGGAATTAAGGTTACATGAATAAGGCAGGTATTGTCATAGCCAACATCATGCTGGAACTGTCTTATGGATTCCAGGAAAGGCTGGCTCTCAATATCACCTACGGTACCGCCCACCTCAATGATGGCAATGCGGTCTTCCTCAGGTGTTTTTCCCTTATAGAATCTGCCTTTGATCTCGTTTGTGATATGTGGGATGACCTGCACGGTACCTCCACCAAAATCTCCATGTCTTTCCTTCTGAAGAACTGACCAGTAGATCTTGCCGGTGGTCACGTTGGAATTTTTATCCAGGCTCTCATCGATAAATCTCTCATAATGGCCCAGGTCAAGGTCTGTCTCTGTACCGTCGTCCGTTACAAAAACCTCGCCATGCTGAATCGGGTTCATGGTTCCCGGATCAATGTTGATATAGGGATCAAACTTCTGCATGGTCACCTGATAGCCTCTGGCTTTCAGAAGTCTTCCAAGGGAAGCTGCGGTAATACCCTTTCCAAGTCCGGAAACAACGCCTCCCGTTACAAATACATATTTCACACCCATCTTGATTCCTCCCATCCCTGAAGATGTTCATCCATCATTTCTTCATCAGACCGACTCTTCTGCGTTTAAGCACAAAAAAAGGCGTCGGGTTCATGAGGGGCTTTTACCCTCAGGAATTCCGACGCCATTGTCAGTCAAATCAAGTCACATTATCAGTTGTGTTTCTTTTTAACCAATTTTCAAGTTAATATATCGCATTTTTTTTCGTTTGTAAACATTAAATTTTACGCTTCGGTAATTTTTACTGTTTTCGGTACAGGAAACTGGCAGTCCTGTGCGGTAACATCCATAGGGTATTCACCGGTGAAGCATGCCTTACAGAGCGGTAATCCGCCTGCCATTCCCTCCAGATATTCGCTCTTCATATATCCAAGAGAATCGGCGCCGATCATCTTACAGATCTCCTCCGTGCTGTGGTTGGAAGCAATCAGCTGATCATTGGATGGCACGTCTGTTCCGAAGTAACATGGATAAAGGAACGGCGGGGAGCTTACCCTTACATGCACTTCTGTTGCGCCGGCCTTCTTAAGCATGCGGATCAGATTTGCCATTGTGGTTCCTCTTACAATGGAATCATCCACAAGAACGATTCGTTTTCCCTTCACTGCAGATTCCAGCACACTGAGCTTCAGATGTACACTGGACTCCCTCTCCTGCTGGGTTGGCTTGATAAAGGTTCTTCCAATGTAGCTGTTTTTATAAAAGGCGGATCCGAATGGAATTCCGGATTCCTCCGCATAGCCCATAGCCGCAGGAACGCCGGATTCCGGTACACCTGCTACCAGGTCTGCCTCCACAGGATAGGACTTAGCCAGGGATTTGCCGCTTCGGATACGCGCATCATATACGCGGACACCGTCGATAGTGCTGTCCAGTCTTGCGAAATAGATATATTCAAAAACACAATGCGCATGCTTTTCTGTGGCAAGTGTCATATCTGATTTCAGACCATCTTTTGTAATGGTGAGGATCTCACCAGGTTTCAGGTCTCTTATGAACTCTGCTCCTACAGAAGTGAGCGCACAGCTCTCAGATGCCAGCACATAAGCATTTCCTCTTCTTCCAAGACAGAGCGGTTTTAATCCGTAAGGATCTCTTACTCCGATGAGTTTTCTCGGGGACATGATCACCAGGCCGTAAGCGCCTTTGATCTTCTGCGCGGTGCGAAGC
>JAGHUU010000324.1 GCA_018064695.1 Candidatus Blautia equi
TAGTTTAGGTGGCCCCTGTGGAGGCTGAGTTGGTGTGCCTTGTGGCGGTTGTTTCGGTGGACCCGGCGGTGGCGTCAGTGGTCCCGGTGGCGGTGGCTCTAATAATAAAAATCCTTATAATAAGATCGTATACGACTTCGGTATCCTGTATCTGATTTTGTCCCTCATCACAGCTGTCGTATTCTGGTTTATTGGTGAGTATATCAATGTCCGTCGTTTCTTCGGTGAGAATTCTATTATACAGATCGGTCTCTACTTTTTTGTACTTGGCATTTTACTTTTCCTGGTACTGCTCATTGCAGGACTGATCAAAAAGGTATCCTTCCGTGTCAGCGGCATTATTATCGCGTTTATCTGTGCTCTTTGCATGTTCTTCTTCGGTATGCTCTTCGAATTTATCTATGAGCTGGATCCGGGTGCTAAGAAACTATCTATCGGCGGGGGCGGAGACATCATTTTCCTTATGGATAATTCCGAATCCATGAGTTGGAATGATCCACAGCAGCAGCGAGTTTCTGCCGTGGAACAGATTTTAAGTACCAAGAAATCTTCTTTCCGCTTTGCTGTTTATACTTATGGACAAAAAGTGGAATGTGTACGTCCTATGAGTCCTCTTTCCAATGGTATCGGTTCTCTCAAAATATCACCAAGTGGAGGAACTCCTACCCTTTCCGCTTTCGAGCTTGTGATCGACGATCTTGATTCGGGAGTTCTTCCATACTCATCCGGCACTCAGGTCATTTTCCTGACCGACGGCGAAAATGGTGAATCGGATCCCGGTAAAACAAGAACCAATAATATCATCAATTCATTTAAGCGCATGGGGATTCCAATCAGTACAGTAACACTTGGTACTCTGGATGCATCTGCTCAGGCTTTTATTGATAATTTTGCTTCCCAGACAGGCGGTTCCAGCATTACAGCTCAGACAGTTGATCTTCTCGGCTCAGCTATGAGTGCTGTTGCCAAGGTCGTAAAAGACAATCGTACACTGATCTCTCCTCGTTCAGAGATGGATATGGGCTGGCTGTACGCTATGGAGCGTATCTGCTTCCTGACGCTTCTTGGTGTTCTGCTGACACTGATCAAGCTCTTCCTCATCATGGATGACGGAAGACCTCTGATGATTATAATCTCTTCTCTGGCAACCAGCCTTATCGGAGCCATCCTTCTGGAGTTGATCATCAATAATTATGTTGTCACTGCCAAACCGCGTCTGTATTTCCTGCTTCTTACCACTGTGGTTATTACACAGGTAAAACGTACTCTTTACGCAGGAAACGCCCGTGGTGTTATCAAGCGATATGATAAACAGGGTCCCGGAAATGGCGGAAACTTCGGCGGAAACTTTGGCGGCGGATTTTAAAAACTGAATAGTACAAAAAGCGCCGTATTCGCATGCATTGCGAATACGGCGCTTTTATTATCTGAATCTCACAGTGATTTTACAGACCTTGTCACGATTCTCACATTTTCACTTCCATATTTTCTCTTCATATGTTCCATCCAGGCATCATCCAGGCCTACTCTTAAAAAGCTGCCCAGTTTTTTCATGGCTTTTACATCTCTAAGGTAGACGACTACAATGTTTTCACCTTTCGACTGGTTCAGATCCTCCAGGAATTCTCTCTCCTTCGCTGCGTAATCCTCACGGTTTGAAAACTGTACCCAGAGTTCTCTTGGGAGATCGTCAAAGGATTTTACCTTCTCCAGAATCAGCTTGCTGGCCTTGTCATCCTCTGCGGAGATGCGGCCCTGGATCAGGACTTTGGCATCCTCACTGAGAAGTGCCTGGTTGGCCTCGTAGTCCCTTGGGAATACCACAACTTCTACGGTTCCCACCAGATCCTCCAGTGTCAGGAAGGCCATGGCCTTATTGTTCTTGGTATATTTGATGGTTTTTTCTGTGATCATACCGCCCACGATGGCTCTTGAATTGTCCACCACATGGGTCTCACCCGTATCCTCATCCGGCTGGAAGTCGATGGTTCTGGCGGTGATGCTTTTTTCCAGTACATTCTGGTATCGCTCCAGCGGATGGCCGCTTAAGTAAATGCCAAGGACCTCTTTCTCCGATGCCAGCAGGGTCTCTTTTTCAAACTCCTCCACGTCCGGCATCCGAAGCTCGAAGTCTTTTTTCACATCATCGCTCACCAGATCAAAGAGGCTCATCTGGCCGGCCATGGTATGCTTCTTATCCGAGGTCACGTTGTCGATGATCTGGGAGTAGATCATGGTCTTCTGACGGCGGTTGCCCTCCAGGCAGTCCAGGGCGCCGGCTTTGATAAAGTTCTCAATGGCACGCTTGGTTACCACACCGTTCAGACTCTCTATGAAATCCTTAAGGCAGCGGTAGGTTCCGTTCTGCTCGCGTTCCTCCACAATGGCTTCAATGACAGGGCGGCCCACAGCTTTGATGGCGCTGAGACCATAGCGGATACTGTCACCGTCTGCGGAGAAGCCGTACAGTCCGGAGTTGATATCCGGCGGCAGAATGCGGATCTTCATCTGACGGCAGACCTGAATATACTCGGCCACCTTATTCGGTGCGTCGATGACGGAGGTCATAAGCGCTGCCATAAATTCCACAGGGTAATAATATTTCAGATACGCAGTTTGATAAGAAACAACTGCGTAGGCTGCTGCATGGGATTTGTTAAATGCATATTTGGCAAAGTCGGTCATATCATCGTAGATCTTGTTTGCCACTTTTTCCTCTATGCCGTTGGAAATACAGCCCGGAACGTTCTCCTCCGGATTTCCGTAGACGAAGTTCTGACGCTCTTTTTCCATAACGGAGGCCTTCTTCTTGGACATGGCTCTTCGAACCAGGTCGCTTCGGCCAAGGGTATAACCGGCAAGGTTACGTACGATCTGCATAACCTGCTCCTGATATACAATACAGCCGTAGGTAGGCTTCAGGATAGGCTCCAGCTGCGGGCAGTCGTAGCGGATGGTGTCCGGTCGGTTCTTACCGCGAATGTACTGTGGGATGAAATCCATAGGACCCGGTCGGTAGAGGGAGATGCCCGCAATGACATCCTCCAGGCTCTGCGGCTTCAGATCCTTCATGAAGCTCTTCATACCCGCACTCTCCAGCTGGAACACGCCATCGGCATGGCCGGTGCCCAGGGAATCCAGTACTTTTTTATCGTTATAATCGATGGCATCCATATCCAGCTTTATGCCGGCATTACGCTCCACCATGCGGACCGCATTCTGGATAACTGTAAGGGTTCTAAGACCCAGGAAGTCCATTTTCAGAAGTCCCAGCTCCTCCAGAGTGGTCATGGTGAACTGTGTTGTGATGGAACCATCGGAGGAACGGGAGAGCGGTACGTACTCATCCACGTCCTTCTGACTGATCACGAC